>JACPGF010000089.1 GCA_016182615.1 Ignavibacteriales bacterium | reverse complement strand
AGATCATCATACACCACAAGCATATCTTCAGTTTTTATCTTATAATTCTGAAGCATCTGAGAAATTGCGCTACCGGAATTATTGACGAATGTTGTCGGTTTAACCAATAAGAACTGGTTCCCTTCAAAATTACCTTCTGCAGAATAAAATTCGCTTCTCGAAGGAGATAATGAAACACCATATTTATCAGCAAGATAATCGACAAACATGAATCCGACATTGTGCCGGGTAAGTTGATACCGGCCGCCGGGATTACCTAATCCAACTATTGCTCTCAAGTTATATTACTCTTCGCTTTGTTTTTCTTTACCTTTTGCAATCACTTCTGGTTCAGTTTTTCCATCACCATCGGCGGTTGTATCTGCCTGATTACGCGGATGCGCAACAGAGACAACTACAGTTTCCGGTCCATGTAAAAACTCAACATTCGGAATATTCAGATCGCTGATGTGGATTGCCTGTCCCATCTTTAAATTTGATATATCGATTTCAATATTGTCCGGTATTTCCGAAGGCAAACACTTGACGGTAATTTTGTGGAGAGCTTGTAATAAGCCGCCATCACGCACACCGACAGAACTTCCTTTTTGCAAAACCGGAATTTCAATCTCAATTTTCTCTCCGCTGGTAATACCGTGTAAATCAAAATGCCTTACACGATCGGTAACGGGGTCAAACTGAACATCTTTTAAAACACAATCAAATTCCTGATTATCATCCAAATGTAAGCTGATAACATGAGTTTCCGAGGTAAAAACCAACGGATTGATTGAGTTTTCTAAAACAGTAACAGCTATCGGTTTAATCGATTTAGCGTACAACACTCCAGGTATTTTTCCTGCCCGGCGGAGTTGTCCATTAGCCGATTTTCTGGAAACGGTTCGAACCGATCCTGCTAATACTACTTTTTCCATTATTTATGTACTCCTACAATATAAATTAACTTTTATCATTATCAAATAGCGAACTGATGGATTCATGCGAGTGAATCCTTTTAATTGCCTCTGCAAATAAATCGGCAGCGCTTACTACTTCTATACGGTCAAAATACTTTTCTTTTGGCAGTTGTACCGTATCCGAAACCAGCAATTTGGTCAGGGGGCTATCAACTAAACGCTGAATAGCGGGTCCTGATAAAATCGGGTGACTGATAGCACAATATATCGATGCCGCGCCTCTGGCTTTTAATGCATGGATTGCCGCGGCTAAAGTACCAGCCGTATCAACCATGTCATCAACAAGCAAAACATCCTTTCCTTCAACACTACCCAAAATATTCACAATTTCTGCGACGTTGGGTTTCGGCCTTCTTTTGTCGATTACAACAAGGCTCGCGTTAAGCCGCCGGGCATAAGCTCTTGCCATCTTTATTCCGCCCACATCCGGTGAAACAACAACAAAATTACTACTGAGTTTTTCCACCCTGTTAAAAAACAAAGAGGAACCGTACAAATGATCTACCGGAATATCAAAAAAACCTTGTATCTGCGATGCATGTAAATCCATCGTGATTACTCTGTCTGCACCTGCAGTTGTGATCAGGTTTGCAACTAACTTTGCAGTTATGGCTACTCTCGGCTGATCTTTTCTATCCTGCCTTGAGTACCCGAAATACGGGATAACAGCGGTAATCGTTTTTGCAGAAGCACGTTTGGCGGCATCCAGCATAATGAGTAACTTCATCAAATTTTCTGCCGGCGGATTTGTCGGTTGTATGAGAAACACATCCGAACCGCGAACATTTTCACCGAACTTTACCCATATCTCACCATCACTGAATTGCTTCAGTTCAAGTAAACCGAGTTGAGTACCGGCAGATTTTGCAATCTTTTCGGCAAGCGGATTGCTTTCGCTACCTGAAAATATTTTAAATCCCAAATGGGTTCTCGCTTTCGAGCTATTCTTAAAAAAACCAGACCTTAAATATAAGGGTCTATTCTGTTTAATCCAAAGCTGTCTATAAACTTATCAAATCTTTGTTTAATGTAACTAAACCTGTAATTTTTACGAAATTCTTTGTTTTACCTCGTTAAAATATTCCCGGACTCTATTTTCTATATAATACCCAATTTGTGCACAATAAATGCATCATCACTACCATTGATGCGCGCATTAAATGAGTATCGATACAAAAGTTAACTTTTTTTGATTTTATTCGATAGTAGGGCATCGAACCTTTTATTCACGGATGAAAACACATGATTGATGATTTAGGACAAAATATTTCCGATAATGTCCCTGGCACGGAAGCAAACGCGGACGAACAACTCGGTTTCGAGGTATTGGCTTCGAAACTCAGGAATTATGGTAAGGATAATTTCCCCGAATTGAATTTTAATCCTATTACGCACATTGATGTGATAAGGGAAGGAGCGGCATTACACTCGCTTAACCTGCCGAAAATCTATTCTGAACAACTAATTACCCTCGAAAGTGCCAAATACTATTTATTTAGTGATGCACCAGTCATATTCCGGCTCGAAGAAGCATTCCCTTCACTTAAAAAATCAAAAGTGTCAGTTTCCGAAAATTATACCGATATAAAAAAATTCTATACAAAGTGGAGTATTGAAAAAAGTCCAAAGGAAATGGAATTTTTTGCACTTTCTACAATTAATTTGTTCGACCGCAATTCAAACAAAGAAAATTTCCTTAAATATCTTTTCCCTGCTTGTATCTATATCTACGACAAAAAGTTTTTCTCGGTTGCAAAAGCGGTAGAATTGCTCGCCACAGCAGAAAAAATCTGCCAGGCCTCAGCATTATCTGAGGAGTTAAAAGTTGAGTTTAGCTACCTAATTAGCCTGTATAAGCAATGGAAATTCTGCTCTTTTTTACATTTGTGTTACTGCCATGCTTATCCCCGGCGCTGAAAGGCCCTCGGGATTATTAAGCACCCTCGTGAACTACGATATAAAAAGATTTATGTTCGCGTTGGAACTAAATAATTTGAATCTGTTTATATTTTTTCTTAAAACCTGTATTTCTTATAATCTGTTCAGGGCACCTGCCCTAGCCCCATTACTTCCCGAAATACGAATACTATTTGAAGCAGCTTCAGAAAACAGTAAAACCGGTTATCAAAGGTTATTCTCGATGGTTGGTAATTTTGCAAATCTGCCGGATAAAGAAAGTATTCCTGAAAAACTGAGGAACGAAGTAAAGTTCCTGCAAAGTTTTTTAGAAATGTATAAAAACTCACGCAATCAATTCGTGATATTATTGCACGATACCGTGGCATTAAAATATTCAATGGTTTTACAACAAATAAAGCAAAACATAACCTCAACCATCTTTAGCAAAAAAATGGTTGAGCTCGAAGCGTATGACCACCAAATGCGTGATGAAAGCAAGCGAATAGCAAAGCTGACTGATGAGAATGAACAAAATAAGGCTATACTGAAGAAAAGACAGCAGGAGTCTATAGAAGAGGCTGAAAACAAATATAACGATATGCTCAGCGCGATCGAAAATAAAATCGGTTCAATTGAAACATCCCCGGAATTTGATCCGGCACAAACTTTTAATAATATAATGGTTTATAATGTAATTATTTCCATAGCATTGTTTATCATCGGCGGTTTTGTTGGCACTTTTAGCGGCGGTTCGCAATCTCAGGACATGAATATATTTGGCTCACTTATTATTTCGGGAGTTAAATGGGGCGGTTTTGTATTTCTCGGCGGTTTAGTTATTGCTTTTTTTTCATCGGCATCTAAAATTGTGGAAAGAACTAATGAAAAACANNNAAGACCGGGCTATGGAACGGTTAAATAAGGATACTGAAAAGAAAATTACTTTTTTCGATGAAGCATTTAAAATAAGATTTCACGAGTTGCAAAAAAGAGTTGATGAATTAAAGGAAGAAAAGAGCCGTCAAGAAATTGAATTGAAAAAAGAAGCTCAAAAAGAAACAGACGAGGCCATCAATCTGTTTGAGAAAATTATTAATGAAGGCGTTAGCCAATTGATTTAATCTCTTAACCCTGTTTGGCAGGTGCATACTTTAAACTTGTGATTCACCTCAAAATATTATTCCGGGCTTGCCCCGGAATTTTTTTTATCCGGAAATTATCATATCTTAAAAGCGTGTGTTACAACCCCCCAAAAAATATAAAAATAAATATCTTAAGGAGATAAGTCTATGCTCTCTAAATTGAAAAGGAGCACCCTACTAAATACACTCATGGGTGTAATGTTTATATCAACATTTTTCATCCTTGGGCACTCTGCCGGGATGACTGGTAGGACAAAAAAGAGTGGAACAGACGGCTGTTCCTGTCATGGGTCACAATCCGCGGCAGTAACAGTACTTATAGAAGGCCCGGCCACACTCGGCCCGGGTAAAACAGGAGACTATACAATAACAATTTCCGGCGGCCCTTTAGTTAAAGCAGGAACTGACATTGCTGCATCAGCAGGAACACTGGGAAAAGTGGACAATTCGCTTCAGCTTACTGCACCAAAATCCCCGGCAAACTCAAAAGTTACATTTGCATTCAAGTACACCGCACCAGCCACTACCGGGCAGGTTACATTATTTGCAAACGGCAATAGCGTCAATAATTCCGGCAGTTCAGCCGGAGACCAATGGAATTTTGCCACAAATAAAATAGTTGATGTTACCACGGTTGGTGTTGGACAAGACAATGCGGATATTATCTCTTTCCAGTTGGAACAGAATTATCCTAATCCGTTTAACCCGGCAACAAAAATTAAATTCACTGTTCCTTCGCAGGGTAATTACACGCTTAATGTATTTAACCTTTCCGGTGAGGAAATTGCGACGCTTTTGAACAAAGAAATTTCACCGGGTGCTCATGAGGTTGTTTTTAATGCTGCCCAAATCCCTTCTGGTGTTTACCTGTATAAATTAACCGGCAATGGCTATTCTGTTTCAAAGAAAATGGTTTTAACCAAGTAAGCAAAAACGT
The DNA here is from genome assembly GCA_016182615.1 of Ignavibacteriales bacterium. Lineage (GTDB taxonomy): Bacteria > Bacteroidota > Ignavibacteria > Ignavibacteriales > Ignavibacteriaceae > JACPGF01. The sequence continues at coordinate 3,266 of JACPGF010000089.1, read as the reverse complement.
ACCTTGAGAGAATGAGAAAAAGCCCGGTGAAATAAATTTAACCGGGCTTTTTTATACTTGTATATGCGCCTTACTTACGGCAGGCAAAGTTTACAATTGTAATTCTTTCTGCTCCATTTCAGCAAACTCTTCCCGGCAAACATACCGTAGCACCCGTTCAGGGGACATAGGCGCAGTAATGGGGAAAGTTTCACCGGGCCGGAAAGCCTTTATCGCGTTCATAATCGAGAAATATGCTCCAATGCCATACATAAGCGGCGGCTCCCCAACAGCTTTACTTTTAAGCGGTCCATACGGGTTTGGCGCATTTTCCAAAAATTCAATTTGCACATCTTGAGCGGCAGCATGAATGTCAGGAACCTTGTAAGTGGACAGTGCATCAGTAATAAGGCGCCCCTGATTATTGTAAATAACTTCCTCAACGGTCATCCAGCCAATGCCCTGTGCAAGTGCACCTTCAACCTGTCCAAGGTCAACCATGTGATGCAGGGATTCACCGATATCATGAACAATTTTTACTGAATCGATTTTGTATGTGCCGCGTAAACAGTCAACGGTTGTTTCAACAATCGCGGTTCCGGTTACATGGTAAGCAAAAGGCCTTCCCTTTGCTGCTACTTTATCATAATGTATGAGCGGGGTTGCATGATGAGCATGTGCCGATAAAGAAACACGCTGCATGTAGGCCTTGCTTATAAGTTCCGTCCACGTTAGAGTGGTTGGCGAATCAGCGTTATAAACTATTTCGCTTTTAATAGTAACATTTTTTTCTTCGGCCAAGCCCAGAAGACCGGCGGCAACTTTTTTTAACCGTTCATAAATAGCTTCCGCGGCATGTTTTGCTGCAAATCCATTCAGGTCTGCTCCTTTACTGGCAGCTGTTGCCGATGTATTTGCTATCCGGGAAGTATTCGTGGTATCAATACGTATCCGTTCAGGATGACAGCCTAGTACTTTTTGCACTATGTTATGAATTTTTGCATTAACGCCCTGCCCCATCTCAATCGCGGCGGTATTAACCGACACACTGCCATCGGTATAAACATGGATAAGTGAACTTGCCTGATTAAGAAATGTTGTGGTGAACGAGATGCCGAAGCACACAGGCATAACGGCTACCCCTTTTTTACGCAGTATCTGCCCCCTGTTAAACTGCTTAACCTTACTTTTTATCTCCGGAAGATTATACAATTCACAAGCTCTTTCAAAAGTTTTCCGGAGGTTAAAGTATTCTGCAATTTGGCCATAAGGAAACTCATCCCCGTCCTTCATCAGATTCTTTTCCTGAATAAGTAACGGGTCAATACCCATCTCTTCGGCAGCTTTATAAATGGCCGCTTCTATTACAAATATTCCCTGCGGCCCGCCAAAACCTCTAAAGGCAGTATTAGGCGGCAAGTTGGTTTTGCAGCTTACCGCTGTTGCTTTTACGTTCGGTATATAATACCCGTTGGTTGCATGAAATAAAGTCCGTTCAAGAATAGCAGGCGAAAGGTCTGCCGAGGCTCCGGCATTCTGATAATAGGTGGCTTCAAAGGCAACAATTGTCCCGTCAATTTTTAGGCCGATTTTAAAATCACTTGAATAAGGATGCCGTTTTCCGGTCATGCGCATATCTTCCTGCCTGGGTAATACCAGTTTAACCGACTTTTTAAGCTTCCATGCAGCTAACGCGGCTAAAGCAGCCCAGGCAGAAGCCTGATCTTCTTTACCTCCGAATCCACCGCCTAAACGGGTTACATCAACTTCAATTTTATGCATGGGCATCCCCAGAACTCCGGCAACAACCCGCTGCACTACGGTGGGGCCTTGTGTTGATGAAAATATTTTTAGCGAGCCGCCTTCAGAGGGAACAGCCATTGCACATTGGGTTTCAAGATAAAGATGCTCCTGACCACCGCTTTCGACCACACCTTCAACAATTACATCGGCAGTTGTAAATCCTTCTACAATATCTCCAAGTGAAAAAATTTTCGGGGGCATAATAAGCGAGCCAAGTGCGTATGCTTCCCTTGGTGTAAATACGGCGGGTAATGGAGAAATATCCATCGTTATCAGCCTTGCTGCCTTCGCTGCTTGTAGTTTGTTTTCTGCAATAACCAATGCAACCGGCTGTCCGATAAAATCAACTTTATCATGCGCGAGCAGCTCTTCATCTTTGAGAATGCCGCCTATTTGGTTTTCACCGGGAATGTCTTTTGCAGTAAGTACCGCTTTTACCCCCTTAACACCTAACGCGGCGGCGGTGTACAGCCCCTCTATTTTACCATGAGCCACTTTAGAGTACGCGACAAAAGCGACAAGGGTGCCTTCCGGAGGAGTCATATCGTCTAAAAACAGCGATGTACCTTGTACATGTTGTGATGAATCATAGTTTTTCATAATACTGCCTCCACCTGAAGTTTTTCAGCAAACATAATTAAGAAATGCGCCTTAATTAAACGGCTTAAAAGTATTTTTTTGTATTCCGCGCTGCCTCGTGCGTCGCTTATCGGGGTTACTTCGTTAAGTGCAATTGCAACTGTTTCAAACAGTACCACTTGGGAGGGGGTTTTTCCCTTTAAAAATGCAGAAGCATTTTCCAGATATTTGGTAACAGGCGCAACTCCACCGGCACTAATCGCGGCTGTTGTAATAAGACCGCTTTGTAACTCGGCATACATGGTACTGTTAACACTGGCAATATCAAGATACTCCCTGCGCGATACCTTTTCGTAATTGTATGTATAATTACCTTTGGGTACATCTGTCAGAATAGCGATAATAATTTCATCCGCGGCCTTTGCAAGGTTTTTATAGCCGAGATAAAATTTCCGCAGCGGTATCTCTCGTAAAGTTCCTGCACTGTTCTTTAAAATAAGGCTGGCATTAAGTGTCATAAGAATATTAACCATATCAGCAATTGGTGAGGCATTTACTATATTACCTGCAATTGTTGCACGGTTTCTGATTGGCAAAGAGCCAAACAAGTGTAATTTTTCCTGTATTACCGGGTAGTATTTTTTAATAACACCCGATTCCATAAAATCGGTAACCGTTGCAGCAGCACCAATAACTATTTTACCATCTGCCTCAGTAATCACTGCGGATATATCACCGTCATTAACAAAGACAGGTGACGATTCAAGTAAACTTTCCCAACGCTGAACAAACAAATCCGTTCCGCCGCCAACAATAGTTTTTCCGGTACTCTCCTCAGACTTACCTGATGAGTTTGCTGGTTTTATTGCAAGCAGTTTGCCGGGCATATCAGCAAAATAGAATGG
>JACPGF010000461.1 GCA_016182615.1 Ignavibacteriales bacterium | reverse complement strand
TGAACTTTTGATTTGGACTGCTTGCAGAAGCAAAATATGTTTTACCCTTTGAATAGCCTGCAGTTCCGATAAGTTCAGTTTTGTTTGAAAGAAAATACTCACTTTCAAAAGCAAAGTTAGTACCGTTAAAGTCATGTTCATCAGGATTTGTTAAATTCGCGTAGGAGACACTTGCGGCACTAAACCAGTTTATACTATGATTGACGGCTAAACTGGATTTTATTCTTAAATCTCTGCTGATAACTGCTGAGAAATCCCACTGCACATCATAGCTTAAAGGGAAAGCAAAATTAATTAATATATTTGAACCATATTTTCCTTCTCTATCCCCTGATGTTTCATGATTGGATTGATTTGTTCTCGTCGTAGTCACAAACGAGTAGCCCATCTCCTGTTGAATTTCCCACCCCGATCTTTGAACAGCAATCCTGTATAGCTTGCTTTCCATGATACGTTTTATTCGTTGTATATGTTGCGGTGAACCGGTTAATTCTGATAAGTCTTTGTACAATTTAATCTTACTGCTATCTCTGAAATTAGATTCGTAAAAACCATGCTCGTTTTTTTCAAGGATTTCAGCAATGGAAATTAATAAGTCTTCTGATTCACGAATTTTCAGTTCTTTGGTTATCATTCTTGCCTGAGAAACTACTTTTACTGATGTAATTCGTCCATATCCAAGACCTGAGATCAAAGAAGATCCAAACCCATCCCATGAACTATGTGAATTTGGTGAAATAGAATTATTTCTAAAAATCTGTAAACCGGGTTTGCATGATATAAATACCCCTTTCTGTCCAATTAAATAGTACTTGCTATCTGCGTAAGAAGATGCGGAATACACAGTATTAGATTCTTTTTTAATCTGAGCTCCATCATAAGATTGTTTAATTACTTCATGCTTTCCACGAAATTCTAATTCAGAAGATGATGCTATTTGAAATAAAGAATCCTGATAAAAAAAATTATCTTTAGCCTTGATTGTTATGTTGTATTGTCTTGAAAACGAGCCATCAAAGGAGTTGTCAGAAGTATAAATATTCAATAATTCAGGTGCTTCAATATAAAGCTTGTGTGAAGAAAAGCATGGAATTTTATACCGTTCAAGTAATTCCGTATCCTGTGCATTAGAATTATTTACAAGAATGAAGATTAGAGAAGCGAACCATAAGGATTTCATTTATGCCTCGTTGTGAACAATCGTTCTGCCGATTGACAAGTTTTTACCAGTAACCCATTATTATTTTACCAAAATAATGGAAATGGCAAATATTTCCCAACTGAAAATTTACCTTTCTACAGAAATGTCCAAAATCCCCCTAAGGCAAAAAGTCTTTCTTCGACTGCCTGTACCCCAAAGCTCCGGTGAATGCTGACAAAATACATGAAATGATGAAGACAACCCCTAGTTCCTCCCAAAAGTACCAGGCTGAGACAAACAGCTTCAGGTTTCCCGTGGTAATGAAATAATGGTATAATGGCTTAAACATGATAGCGATGATAATACCGAGATAAAGCAGGCAAATCAGAAAGGCTGCCGATGCGCCCTGCGAGGATGCAGCTCGGATCGGGTTCCGCTCTTTATAATTGGCGTAGTAGATGCCGAAGCCGTAATTAACCGCGCAGACGGTGAATGATATGAACCCCGTCAGTATCGTGGAGAATATAAGCAGCTCCGTGCTGAATTTCCTGTGGCTGAAATAGTTCAATCCCTGAGAAAGGATTAGTATTCCCGCGAAATAGAAAAGGAATTTGATGGTGAGCAGTTTTTGCTTATTGACCGGCGCAGAAAGAATTTTCCAGTATGCTTCGCCCTCGAGCCCTTGATGGGGGAAAATGAAGCGCAGCGCGAGTGAACTCATAAAAAATGCGTTGAACAAAATAAACACCAGATAAATGGCTGTCTGCAAGAACGGGTTAAGGCTGATGAAAATATCATGTGGTTTACCGGTAATACTGCTCGCGAAAAGGATGATTAAAACAATCATGAATGAAAGCTGCAATACTTGCGACGGATCCCTGAAAAACAGGGCAAGTTCCTTTTTTAACAGGAAACGGTAAACAGAATTTGCCTTGAAACGTTTTTCAAAACTGATTATTGGTTTTGATTGTCCGGAGGAATCCTCCCTGAAAAGCCGCAGCTCCGAAGCCATTATATATGCTTTGTAGTAATATTTTTTCGCAATACTGTAGTTTATTATAAGCAGCAGGGCGGCGGCGGTATAGAGCAGCGTGCTGTAACCTAACACGTAACTCATATCGCCTTTTAAATACCAGTACAAGCTGTTTGAGACCCAATAGTTGGGCAGTGATTTGAGTATGGGGCTGTCGAGATGCTGAAAATACTGCATGGCATACGCCTCTGAATGCAGCATGTTCTTTAACTGTTCAGTAGGATTATTCCCCGCGAAAAAGAGGACAACTGAAACAATATATAAGCCAATTAGTGCTAAAACCGTGTATCTGATACCAATATACCTTGTAACCCACAACAGGAAGAATAGCAGTAATGCGCCCAACAGAGCGGCAATTAACGTGAACGGCAGAAATAAGGCCAAAACCGATACAAAATAAAAGCCAATACCGAGCGAGAAAAAATTTCCGTATGCAAAAACAACCGCGAACAGGATTACAAATAAGGTTGAAGAGCTGTAAAAAAAATTATCAAAAAACTTAACAAGAAAAACATTGGCAAAGGGTATGGGCTTGGTAAACAGGTAATTAATCTCTTTTGATTTGAATAACCCCGAAATGCTAACCAGAATATTCCCCGCGTTAACACTCAGGAAAAAGATAAACAGGATAATTGCCACGAAACGGTGGAATAGAAAAAGATTCAGATGAATAACATCAATGAGGTTGTGGAGGATTGTCTTGGTGAGAATATACATTCCAATAGCAAAGCCCGTATAGATAGCTCCTGCTGCCGTATTTTTAATAAGCGTTTTTATACTGCCGTCAAAAGAAACGACGAAGAAACTCAGTATCTTGTACCGCAGTATATGCAGCAATTGCTTCATTGCATTAACTCGAGAAAAAAGTACTCCAAATCTTTATACTCTTTATCCTTGAAAGCCTTTAACGAGTCAAGTTTGTCGTTAAATATTAACTGCCCCTCTTTAATTACTCCAATCCGTTGGCAGATTTCCTCGGCAACATGCAAACTATGTGTTGACATAACAATTGCGGTACCGGTTTGTGCAAGCTGCACGAAAACATCCTTTACAATTTTTGCACTTTGCGGGTCCAAGCCAACCATAGGCTCATCAACCAGTAAAAACTTCGGGTGATGGAGCAGGGAAGAGGCAATCGAGATTCGTTGTTTCATGCCTTGCGAGTAGTCCTCGGTGCGTTTGTTAACCCAGTTACCAATTTGCAGCAGTGATATTACCCGGTCTACTTCCTCATGCAGTTGTTTATGGCTCAGCCCATACAATCCACCGGAAAAAAGGAGAAATTCCTTGCCGGTTAACCGCTCGTAGAGGTATGGCAAATCGGGTATGTATCCAATAATCCTTTTGGCTTCTTCCGGGTTTTTCTGAATATCAAATCCATCTATGCTGATACTGCCTTCTGTGCACGTAATCAAGCCCGCGATCATTTTAATGGTTGTGGTTTTACCGGCACCATTGGGCCCGAGGAAACCGAAAAAATCGCCTGCTTCAACTGTTAGACTAAGATTATTGACAGCCTTGAATGAACCATACTGCTTGGAAACGTTTTCTAATCGTAACATACATCCTTTAAGTTGGGGTTGGTAGAAGGGGAAGAATGTACCGCGGCCACCTATTCGGCGGCGTGTACATCCTCGAATGTTATAGTAGTCAAATCATCATCAGTCGGGTTCATCACGGTAAGGATGCGCTCTTCCTGATTACTGATTGCCTTGTACAACAGGTTGCGTACCGTCCGGGCATTACCAAAGTTTGCATCACGGTTTTTATACAATTTTGTAAACTTGTCCAATAATGACTGTAACCCGCCCTCATCAAGATGATACCCGCTTTTTTCGGCAATCATGGTTGCAATTTCAAGCATCTGCCGCGGGTTGTAATCTTCAAACTCGAAATAGTTTGTAAAGCGCGATTGCATACCGGGGTTAGCATCAATAAAGCCCTTCATCTCTTCGGTATAACCGGCAACGATGACAATTAACTGATCCTTGTAATCCTCCATGCGCTTCAACAGCGTGTCTATTGCTTCCTGCCCGAAATCATTACCACCCCTTGCGAGGGTATAAGCTTCATCGACAAAGAGAGTACCGCCGAGTGCCTTTTTAATGACATCATCTGTTTTGCTCGCGGTTTGCCCCTGGTAACCTGCAACAAGAGCAGAACGGTCAACTTCAACCAGGTGACCTTTTTCCAATAGCCCCATTTCTTTGTAAATAGTGCTCATCAATCGTGCAACGGTGGTTTTACCTGTTCCCGGATTTCCGAGGAAGACGCTGTGCAGGTTTTTCCTGATTACCTTTAACCCGCGCTCTTCGCGCATTTTGGAAACTTTAATACCGCTGATGAGTTTATCAACCGATTTTTTTACCGATTCCAGACCGGTCATTTCATTCAGTTCACGCAGCAATTCATCAAGTTTCTGCTGATCACCTTCTATGTGAATGAGCTTTTTCTCGGTCTGAATGTTGATAATCTCACGGATGTCTTCGAAAAGCAGGGTGTTTGATATTTCCGGTGTACGATCCTCGCGTGGAATATCCACGATGCGTAACATAAGGTTGCGGAATGCGGCTTCGCACACGTTCCTTACCAAACGGGCATTGCCAAAGTTTTTATCGCGGTTACGGTATAATTCATTAAAATATTTTTTCAGCCCGGCTTCTGCATCCTTATCCAAACGCAGCTGCCTTTCACGGAGTATATATTTGGAGATAACAATCATTTCATCAGGATTATAGTCTTCAAACGTAAACTTTTTCGTGAAACGTGACTGCATTCCGGGATTGCTTTCAAGGAATTTCTGCATTTCCTCGGTATAGCCCGCCGCGATACAGATAAATTTACCGCGGTCATCCTCCATCCGTTTCAGCAGCGTATCAATTGCTTCCTTGCCAAAATCACTGGTATCACCCTGTTTTACAAGTGTATAGGCTTCATCAATAAACAAAGTACCACCCATTGACTGATTGATAAGCTCAGTGGTTTTCTCGGCGGTTTTGCCAACGAACGGGGCAACAAGTGCCTGCCGGTCTGCCTCTATCAAATGGCCTTTTGGAATTATACCCAATGCAGCAAATATCTGTCCGACAATACGCGCGACGGTCGTTTTACCGGTGCCGGGATTACCGAGAAACAGAATATGGTCTGAAAACTTACTCTGAATACTTTCACCCATTTCAACATAGTAACGGGCAAGTTTTACCAGTTGGTCAATATCGCGTTTAACCGATGCAAGCCCCGTTAAACTATTCAGTTTTTCGAGTGATTTTGCCAGCGAATCCTCATCAATACCCACTTTGAACTGTTCACCAGAAACTTTGCCGAACAATTCTTTAAAGTCTTCAGGAGAAAGGGTAGTGAGGGCTGACTTGTCCCGCATGTTTTCGGGTAATCTCAGGTAACGCTTGCTGAGTTTCAGTTTAGCATCATTAAACAGATTGCGCACATAACGCGCATTTCCGAATGTTTTATCCCGTTTACGGTACACATTGATAAATTCTTTTTTCAGTATGTCCAGAGTGTCACTTTCCATGCCGTAGTCTTCTTTTTTAGCAATGCTCTGGAAAATGGTGAGTAATTCATCCGGGTTATAATCCTCGAAGTTAAAGAAATGGTTAAACCTCGACTTCATGCCGGGATTCGATGAAAGGAAATCATCCATTTCATTCGGGTAGCCGGCAACAATAACAGCAAACTGCCCGGCTTTATCTTCCATTCTTTTCAGTAAGGTATCAATCGCTTCCTGTCCAAAATCCTGTCCACCGCCGCCTTTTTTAACCAACGTGTAAGCCTCATCAATAAAGAGGAGCCCGCCCATCGAGTCTTCGATTATTTTTTCGGTCTTTTGAGCAGTTTCACCAATGTACTGACCAACAAGGCTTCCGCGGTCAACCTCAACCAAGTGTCCTTTTTCTAGAATTCCAAGAACCTTGAAAATATTGCCCAGTACGCGGGCAACAGAAGTTTTACCAGTGCCAGGATTGCCAAGAAAGACGCAGTTAAACGAAATATTTTCCTGAGTTTTAAGCCCCTGTTTCTTTCGTTCTTTTATAAACTCAAGATAATCAACAAATTCATGCATCGACTGCTTGACAGAAGAGAGTCCGGTAAATGTATCAAGCTCCTTGAATAATTCATCCACGCTCGAAGGTTCTTTCCCAGGGGTCTCAGCTTTAAGTTCAGCCTGCTTTTGCAATAACGCCGGAGGCTGTTTTTTAATAAGGTCGGCTTCAAGCTGTCCAATATCAATTTCCTCGGAATTGGGAATTTGAGACTGCCCTATGAGAAACCAACGTTCACAAACTTTACGATCCTGAACATACACTTCAACACAGCCCTGACCGCGTTTCCAAAACCCCGGGTTTTCCGTTCCCCAGCTTTGGGCAAATATAACATGCTTCCATGTACGGTCAACCGGTACGGAAAAATTATTTC
>JACPGF010000088.1:7346-21216 GCA_016182615.1 Ignavibacteriales bacterium | reverse complement strand
TTAAATGTTTCAGGTATAAGTAAGATATACTAACAACTAATTATGGAGTTACTATGTCTTTCACAATCGGGTGTGACCCCGAATTACTATGCCACCGTGAGGGTAAATACGTACCCGCCCACAATTACTATAAATCAAGTTCCTCCTTTGGCTTGGACGGCTGCGAGAGTATCGCAGAAGTGCGTCCCGGGTTCTCCGAGTCGCCTATTGATCTCACCGCCAAGATTCGAACTTGTCTTGAATACGGGCATGATAAAGCTCCCGACCTTGAGTTTTATGCTGGACACTTTCAGGAGGATTTTTCGTTGGGTGGACATTTGCACTTCTCAGTGCAACCAGAACCTGAAATCGTTGATGCACTTGATACGGTGTTGTATTCATTATCAAACTGCATTGATGATAAAGAGCAGCGACAAAAGCGAGAAAGAACTGGTTACGGTCGCCGTAAGGCCACACGCAAAAAAAGCTATGGGTTCGAGTACAGAACTCCAGGCTCATGGTTACTTTCTCCGTCAACAACTTTAGTCAATTTCACATTGGCAAAACTTGCTGTGATCGGAGTTCAGGAGGACCGGATCGATTTTGCTCAATTAAGGGGTAATCAACATTCACAGACCTTCCTGCGCAATCTCAAGAATGAACTCAAAACCATTCCTGATGATTGCCATGAAGGCCTAAAGGAACTTGATATGCTCTTAGGCAAGCGGCTTAACTGGAACACAAACATTCTGCCCAACTGGGGCATAAACTAGATGGAGGATGAAATGAGTAAAACGTATTGTACAAGTTGCGGCGATGCCGTTTCTGAAGATAATGTCCGCTGGGCATTTGATAGTCCATACTGCGAACACTGCTTTAATAATGCTTTCACTTACTGCGAGGAGTGTGACTGCGTGTTGATGCAGAGTGAGGCTAACTACAGCACTGGTGGTTATCCTTACTGTGACGAATGCTATGAGAGCGAATTCGACGATGATTCACCTAATAACCCCGATGTGGATGAATCGGACCGTAAACTGATTATCGAGTTATCCCGTAACTGGTTATTCGGTAAGTCTACAAACAAGGGTACTCTTAAGATCAACCAAAACGATGTTATGCTTAACCGAATAAAAGAGAAGGTCGGTCTGGTAGAACACCCGATTTATCTGTTCGGCTTAAAGGACCGTGAGGAATATCAGTTATCGGTGAGCAGTAATCTCATGGATCCGGTTCGTGAGTTCCTCATGCTGAATGGTCTTGACTGGAAGGTTTCGGAAGGGATTGGCAGTAACCGTCTTGGTATTTCAGAGTCGCTCCGCAAAGAGAGTTTGCCGAGTGTTTTGAAACTTGTAAGGAACATCACCTGCGTTCGCGAAAGCGTTGCGGTCTAACTAGCCAAGTCCAGAAATTCCAGTTTAAATTTCAGATGTTTCTGAAAATGCTGAAAATCACCGTCAGAACTTAACAGCGTAAGGTTGTGGTTTGCGGCGATAGCACAAAGTAGGAAGTCCGTATTGGATCCCTGCACGCCGTTTGAACGGCAAGTGTTATAGAACTCTGCTGCCAGTTCATAGTCTTCTGTTGTGGTTCTCTGATCCTCAAAATAACGTAATCTCGATTTAAGGAGCCTGAACTGTTCCTGAATCTTGATACCCGAAAGTAATTCCTGCCTGACAGCTCCGCATAAAACAACTTGTTTGCGGTCAATTAATTCTGATAGCAGATTTGCCACTTTCTCATGCTTGATCTCTTGTCTTCTAAAAGCCAGCGACCAGATTGAGGTATCGACTAAATACTTCATTTGACTGATCGCTGCTTTTTATAATCGTGCGCGGCATCGTACTCAATTAAGCCAAAGAGCTCTTTGATCTTCTGCTGCTTATGTGACCGTACATATTCCTTTAGCGCTGCTGTCACGGCATCCTTTTTGGTTTTGTGCTTACCAACTTTAACTGCTTCCTCGATTAGCTTATCGTCCAGAGCAAGGTTTGTAGACATAAGGCCTCCGATTAATTACACATTTACTTACACAATGTAAGGCAAAAACATATCATTTGACAAGGAGAAAAACACATGTGCGGTATCATGGGATTCTATTGCTTTGGCGAGAAGAAACCCGATAAACAAAAAATAACTTTAATGTTCGAATTACTTGAGAGCCGCGGCAGGGATGCCAGCGGCTTTGCTTTTATAAGGGATGGTAATCTCATTGTTCACAAAGCCCCCACCCGCTCCAGCCTTATGGTTCACTCGAGGAACTGGAAAGAGCTCACTCTACCCACAGTCTTTATAGCCCACACCCGAATGAAGACACAAGGCTCAGAGAAGAACAATAACAATAATCATCCGCTCTACAATAAGGAAGGCCTGTGCATTGTTCACAATGGAATGATTCATAATGATAAGGAAATATTCGGGAAATCTAAGCGTGATGGCGAGGTAGACTCAGAAGCGATTCTTGCTGTGCTTTCCTCGAAGAGCAAGGGTGATAAGATTAAGCGGGTGTTCGAGAAGCTCGAAGGCTGCTTTGCCTTCGCCTGCATCGACAGGAATAATCCCGATACCCTCATTCTGGTGAAGAAGGATAACCCTGTGGAACTCTACTATGACTCTTCAGATGATATCCTGTACTTCTGCAGTGAGACGGACATCATGAGAGAAGCCCTCGGTATTCGGAAGAACACGAAGCGGGGGTTTAACGTTGGTGAGGGGAACTTCAATCACTACACTATGGAGAATAACCATTGTTTAATTCTCAATCGCGATGGTGTCGAGTCATACAGGCGATACTCTCCAAAGCCGGAGAGGTGGGGATACCGGGACTTTTACAGAGGCGATGAGCTTATTGTTGAATGCCCGTATTGCCTAGGCGCTACAATGTTTAGCGAGGGTAAACTTCATAACCGTTGTGAGCACTGCGGACAGACTATCACTGAGGAGGAACTCTATGTATAGCCCAAAGATACAGGAAGCATTTATCCCGGTTCTCTATCAACTGAAGCAGACAACCGGAAAACCAATGACACTATTAGTAAACGATGCAGTTTCCGAATATCTCGGAAAGAGAGGAGTCATAATAAATGACAGACAAAATCAAGGACGTCTTAAAGATAATCGCTGTGGTGACGCTCCAGATTATCATTGACGTCGTAACAACACTACTTGGAAATTATGGAGGTAAAGATGAGCGAAGAAAGTGATTTCATGGATGAACTCTTAGCGGATGCGGAGTTTGCTGATGAGCAGAGAACGGAGGCCTACTATGACCTCCTGCTCCTGCAGGTTCAGCAGATGCAGGAGCAGATTGCCTATAACTTTGCGGAGGCTGAGAAGGAAGTTGCAATCATTAACGACTGGGCTCTGAGGAAGAATCATGGCATCCAAGTTAAGGTGGAATTTATCGAGAAGAAGCTCGAGGCTTTCATGCGTGAGAAGGGTGTGAAGAATCTGGAGCTTGCCCATGGTAAACTTTTAATGAGGAAGAAGCCAGACAAAGTGGAATTGCAGGATGTGGGGCTGTTCTTAAAACACGCCACTCCTGAACTGCTCGCTGTTAAGCCGGAGGAGGTGAAGCCCGATATGCAGAAAATAAAGCAATACCTGAAGACACACTATAAGGCAATGCCTGGCGTGGTGATTGTCCCTGGGGAAGAAGAATTTTCATATAAACTAAATAACAGAAAGGATAACGAAGATGGCGGACAGGAAAAAGCTGGAGATACAGCTCAATCAGCCGTGCTCAGTCGAGTTGCTGTTTGATCAGCCCACTATCGGGCAGTCACAGTATGGCGAGTATTATCTCTACTCGGTGCGCAACGGTGACGGGCAGACGGAATACTCGTTCTTTGCTCCCACTGAGGTGCATGAGCATCTGAAGGAACTTAGGAAAGGCGACCGCGCCCTGATTACGAAACTTGCAGAGCAGAAAGGCTCGAAGATTGTAACACGGTTTGAAGTAGTTCCTGAGAAAGCGGTGAGGAGTGCTGGAAGTGTTGGAGGTGTTGGGGCCGGAGGGGTGGGGACTTCGGATAATTTCTATGAAATCATGCTCGGCTCATGCAAGGATGCTATCCGCATTCAGAATGAGCTGGGCGGCATGATGGATGCGAAGTCAATTGCAGTTACTCTGTTCATTGCGCGCTCAAGAATGCCCGCTGGAGGACAAACATGACTACAGAAATAGAATCAAAGCTCTGGAAGTTTATGTTTCCTGTTACTGAAGGTAAGGTACTCTATGAAAGTGAAAGCGGTAAGCCGGTGTTCACAAGCGACTACAAAGCAATCATGCGTGAGGATACCGGAAGCCTGATTTCAGTGATGAGTGACAGTTACAAGATTGTCCCGAATGCTGAGATAATAAAGCCGCTCATGGAGCAATTGCACAACCTTGACTCAAAGTGGATCATTGATGCTTCGCATAGCTTTGTCAGTGATGAGAGAATGCGGTTGCAGGTAACATTCCCGGACCTAACGTTTAATGACGGGCGCTCGGATATAGCACTGTCGCTATTCCTGCACAATAGTTACGATGGTTCTGAGGGTGTAAGAATGTATTGGGGAGCAATTCGAGGTATCTGTTCAAATGGCATGGTGTTCGGTAAGGTTCTTGCAAAGTTCTACGCACGGCATACAAGCGGAATACAGCTCGATAACTTAAGTGAGCAGGTTGCCCTAACCTACGAGCAGATACCTGTTATTCGCGAACGGATAAGTGTGCTTCAGAATATCGGAGTAACCAAGCAGTTGCAGGAATCCGTTGAGAAGCAGCTTGGGAAGACCGTGACGAAGTATGTTCAGGAGCAGCCTCAGGCTGATAATCAGTGGATACTCTATAACTACTTAACGTGGTATGTGTCTCATGTTGTGGAGCAGCGTATGCGGGCTTCTTATCAAATGAGAGTTAGTAAAATGTTCGAGTTATAATTAATGGCGGTGGCGAGGTTAACTCGCCGCTGTCTACTTAAATAAATTTCAAAACAAAGGAGGTAAAAGTGACTGATAAAATCTTTCACAAATGTGTGCGGCTGCTGGAGAAAGCGGCAAAGAGATTAGGGACTACATATGAAACGGTAAATGTATTAGTGTTCTGTGTCGTTTGGCCATTGGTGACAGCGGGGCTTCTTGTTCTGCTAATAATTAAATGATACTTGTAAAATCGTCTGTTCTAATCTGAAAACTGGTAGGTTGTGGATGAATCGGGAACAGGCTGAGATGGACTGCGTTCGGAATATGCCGGGCGCAGACTATTTTTACTGTCTTTGTGTCAGGCATGCCAGGCTTCTAAGCGGACGGGAAGAGGGTTTGCGTCCTTAATAAACATATAAACGGAGGTTCTTTTATGAAACTATTTTTCTCTTGGTTACTAAAAGGTATTCTTATTCTGTTCCTTCTCCTCATGCTCTTGATGATGATTACCTCCTGGGATGACCCAAAGTACCGTGACCCGATTGAGAGGGAAGAACATGAGCGTTTAGAAAATGAACGAAAAGAAGAACTGAAGCGGCAGAAAGAGAAGATGAACGTTTCCGGAAACTTCGGTATGAGTCTGAAGTTGAACAGCGGAAACGGGAGCTGCAGAGGCGGGGGTTTTAGTACAATTTTATTCTTATAGGGTATGAGGAGCGAATTTCAGTATTGAAAAAGCACCCCTTTTTATTTAACTGCAAAAACGCAATTCCGAAATTAGCAGAGTCCAATCGCCGCTATAGGTGATACTCAGCATATTAGATATTTGCGGATGAAGGCGACTAAACAGAAGCAGTGATTGAACTGGTGGTTCTATTTACCACTGCTGTTTGCCCGGTATATTTGCGTTACCATTTCACTTACTTCATTCTTCAGTTTTTCGCCAAGCGTATACTTGTAATCTTTCTGAAAATCTTTGCAAACATGAAATATCATCAATAATAAATCGTAACTTGCCTTATATACCGGTAATTCTTCTGTTAATCCCATAGCTCATTTTTTCGTTTTTAAATCGGCCCCGCTAACTCGGGGATAGGTAAATAGGCAAATAGCCCAATAGTCAGTCCTTGGCGCACCTCACACTAAATACAAACTCCTTATTGCAGTTGTCGAATTTGATATAGCTATCATCGTAGTACAGGTACATGAAGGCAACGTACGTAGTATCGTATTCCGTAGAACTCCAAAATTCTGTGTACATCCTCAAATCGCTGAAGTAACCAATGCTGCTGCGCCCGCCCCCCAACAAAGCCGAAAAGCCGCTCGTGTTTGTACCTGCGCCTCTTCTCGTTCCCTGGCCGTTTGCTTTCAACGCGTTGCCGTCATTAGTTACCGCGGCTTTCAATGCTTCGAATTCAGCTTTGGTCGGTATATGCCAACCTACCGGACAGATACCACGGGCACCAGGCGTGGTTACATATTGCATTGCTTCGTTCCACGTATATAAGCCGCCATAGGTTGTGCAATTTGCCGGATCATTATCATAGCAGTATTTCTCTATTGTCCCGTTGTTTATAGGAGATGATGTTCCCTGAATCTGTGTTCCCACATCAAGGTTCTCCTTCAGCCAGCACTGGCTGCCAATTTGTACCGTATGGTATGTTTTACCCTCATACTGAACCGTTGCTATAACACCTGTTGTCGGTGTTGTATTTGTCGGACTGCTGTCGTCCTTCTTACATCCAAAACTGATAATTAAAAATAACGCTAGTACTGATAGCAGGTTTTTTTTCATCTGACCGAACTCCTTTTTTTTCGGAAAAAAAATGTGTCGAAGTTGAAGCGGATAATGATATTTTAAGACGGGGTGCGAATAATCATATCTCCAAAACGGAAATTAATGCAGTACTTCCTTAATTCCAAGCACTTTTTACCAAATCCCGGAGAGTGGTGAAATACGGTTCACATGATTTTTTGGTGGAGTTTTTTGGGAGATCAAAAATTTAAGTAATTAGCTATTGTCTCCAAATTTATAGTGTCCGGTCAGAGTTCCGGTGGTACTCAAACGTTAAATGAAATCACGTTGCTCTTGCCATTGCGGTTCTTCCGGGCTTCAGAAACTCGGTGTATGAATATGTTACCATACTAAGTGAAAATCCGGAAGCCCGTCTAGGGCTGGAATATCTATAAGAAACAGGAACAAAAAATACATTGCAGCTCCAGCGGAGCGGAATTTTTTTAAAACTATCTATTCTCGATGTTGTTCAAGAGAATCCCACCGGAATTTCAGGTGAACCTGAAATACTTCCATAGAAATTCTTTTCCGCGTTACCAAGTAGGAATTCTGGATTAGTTTTCACCCGGTTTCTGTGGTTCCCGCACATTCTATTCGCCATCTGCGACTGCAAATCCATATAGTCAAGACGCAGGAAAACCTACTGTATTATTTTTTTGGATTGTCTGTGCCCCCCCTCCAGCCACTCCAACCACCACAAAACTATTGACAATACAAAAACAAAAGCATATAATTAATTACTTAAAAGGAGATCCAAAATGATCAATCAATTAATTATACAAAACAGCCAACTTCGCGGCTTAACAATAGACGAGGTCCTCGCACTGTCAGAGAAAGCAGATGCATTAAAGAACAAATATTATCAGATTGCAGAGAACGGTGAGAGCACCTCACTCCGGATTGAAGCGGTAATTGTTATCATGCTGTGCCAGTACATTAAGGCTAATTGTCAGTCCTGGAATCTTGGCAGCGGTAGGCTGCCTTTCAAGAAATCATTGCTCGAGTGGCTGTGGATGAACAGGAACAGATGGGATAGTGCTGTAATGGATGGGGCTTACGCATATGCAGAATCGTTGTAATATCGAACACTTACTGGGGCTGAATAACAGGCTCTGCCATTTGACGGAAGAGGAAGTTAGGAAGCTCGCTGAGTCGGCTTTTGAGGCGAAGGCGGAGGGGGTGCGAACTGTGATGCTCTGCGACTTCATTGAAGCCTGCATCGAGGAGTTTGATAAGAGAGTCAACTACCTTGAGTTTTGGCCTTTCCTGCATCGCTGGGTGGTGGAAAATGCCGGGAAATATGATTTGGATTTGTTGAGGAGGGTTCGTGACTACCGTTATAAGATTGCATGCGCTAGGCATTTCGGGATAGGCAAATATGAGACTGTGTTGCGTTGGATCCGGAGGGAGGGGGCGGTTCATCTACTGCCTGTTGTGAAGGTGATACATGAGTAAGCGCTACATTCCCAAGACAATATCGGAGGTGCAGGGACTGGGGCTTAGTCAGGAGCTGCGGGAAAGGATTATGAACAAACTTTTAGGTAAGATAAAGGACCATCCTGATATCTCTCCTGCGGTTAAGGCGAAGATGATTTGGAAGTATCGCTTTGGAGTCGAATGAGGGGGGTATGAGTTTCCCCCTCCTCCGGCTCTGCGGAATCTGGAGCATTATTCTTCATTCTTCGGTAAATAACCACGCTTTTTTCGCTGAAAGCGAGGTTTTTCTCCCTAAGGAGAAGGCGATATAGCTGGAGGGTGGGGTCCACCTAAATCGAAATCGGCTTTACGAAGTGACCACACCCACCAGCTTTCATTTCCTAGCCTGAGAAGCGGTTCCTATTTTTTCTTTTGTCCATTTTTTTGAAGTTTCGGAGCGGGGGAGGGGCTCCATACCTCACCACTCACAGTCCGTTGTCTATCGATTTGTTACACTGTTACACTTGTTACACGTAACATATAGACACCGGACTTTTCATTAATTGTGATTTATCTGTTCTGTGTTCTCATTAAATAAAATTTATTAAGAGTATATAAAAATAAGTGTAACAGTGTAACATTTGTGTAAAAGCCTTGATTTTAGCCTATTTTGATAGAATATCTGTTACATTCTTAGTGTAACAAGGTGTAACAGGTGTAACATCTTCAAATGGATTTTCTCTTTTGGGTTCATCGGGTATCTTCACGAACCCCTCAAGATTCAGCCCGGCTAGTTCTGCCTTCTGAATATCTATGCAAATGCATCTGTTAGTCTGATTGCTGAACCTTACAGTTCTGTTTTTATCGACAATATAATCCGTGTCATCAAATAACCGCATATAGGAACTCTTATCGAGTCTGTCCCCTTCATACTTCGTCTTGAATGCATACTCTTTGAATGTGGGGTATACTTCATTGAACTTTAACGCGATTACCTTAATTCTTTTACCGTCTGGGCCATCCATCTCCATGAGCTTAAACTGCCTGTTGTTCTGAATATTCCGTCCACTTTGAGCCATAATGGAAAGCTCCTCTATCAGTTGGTCAACAGCAGATTTTACCTGTCCAGTAGTCGTTCCTGTTATTTCACTGAGCTGATCATTCAACAACTCGCCCAAATTCATGCCGAGAGCTTTGCATCCCAACTTCTCTCCAAACAACTCAAAGAGTTTCAGGCCCGTCACCATTATAGTGAGATTGGATTTAACACGGGGAGCTATTGATATACCAGAGAAGTGATTTTCCACTTCAGTCTCTGCCTCCTTGAAAATACTCGTGATATCTACTCCAAGAATAAACTCAATATATTTTGGCATGAAAGACTCCAGCGGAAGCCGTTTGAGGTTTTTGAAAGCTTCCTGATAGCCAGAGTTCGTCTTTGCAGCGTTACTGAACCTGATCATCAGCACTCTTTCCTTGATCGCTGGCTGATCAACTCCCCACTCTCCCATTACAGCCATCGGAGCCGTTAGAGTGTAGTCTTCCGTTGTTTGATCCGCACGACCTTTTGATTCTACTTCTCCCGAGTAGTTCTTGCGCATGTACCGGAGTAATATCTCTACCTGATCGGTGCTCATATCGCTTACCTTGAATTCATCCAGATATACCGGTATGGCATTCGTTGAGGAGAGCAGTTTAAGCAATGGAAAAGGGCGGAGCGTGCAGGATGTTGTCTGCAATTCCTTGTATCCGGACAACCTCATCATCTGTGAAGCCGTACTCGTTTTTCCAGTTCCCTGAGCTCCATGAACAAAAAGGATGGGGAATCCACCAGCAAGTTTTGTGAGAATCGGCTTCAGTGGAGTGGTGAATAACCAGCCAAGCCAGGGCAGAATCACACGGTTATCATTAATCCTTGTAATCCTGTCATAGAACTCCCTGACAAAGCTATTGTAGTCAGCATTCTGTTCATACCCGATCTTATGAATAAATGAATCCCCACCTTTTGAGATAGGAACAATTGAAAGAGTCTCCGCCGGTCCGGTCTTTGTAATATTCATATCCTTTACAACCCAAACGTCCCCACATAAGCCAATAAGTTTACTCCCTTTTTTCCGTACAGGTACTTCTTGATTGACCATATAACAAATTGACTGCACATTTGTATCTGACCCCAGAAATACACAATCCTGATGCCCAATAGCCTTAAGGAGCCTTGACTTCGTGTGCCAGTCCGAATTCTCTATGAGGATATTTTCATAGTGTACACCTGCCTCTGTAATAACCTCGCAGGTGAGGCAGTCGCTGTCTTCAAGTTCCAGTAAGACCTTTGGCCTAATAACAAATGAAGTGAGTGGAGTATAATTATACCCTGTTTTTGTTTTATGGACCGTCTGATAGACTCCATCCTCAACAACAATATTTAGGTCAAGCCCTGATTTTGCAGCTGCTGTCTTATCTTTTTCCTTATTCTGATAAACAAACGCGATGGGGCTATTTTTATCAATAGCTTTCATTGCCGCACATTTTTCTTTACAAAGTTTCTCACACAACGGCGGTATTTTTTTCAATGACTTTAACTGATAGTCCGTATACTCCTGTTTATAATCCGTACACTTAGCCAAGGTGCGGTGAATCTCATCACTTCCTCCCTGAAACCTCGACAGCAGGTTTGCGAACGCTATACGGTTCTCATGCTCCATATGAGCTTCACTCTCCACCTTAGCGTATACTCCTTGCAGCCATGAGCAGTTCTCTTTGATCGAATCGAGAATTTTCAGGGGTAATTCCCCCTCCTCCGGCTCTCCGGCACTAGTTGCAGCAGGTGCTTTCTTGGCTGTTTCCGTACCAACCCACTCCTCCAGCTCCTTAATACTATAGACTCTTTCAGGGTTCATTGACTCAATGCTTGATTCAACAAACGGTTCTTCTTTTATATTAAGCGTATACGGCATCCGGAATATCCGGTCAACGTTCTGTACCGGATCTCCTCCTAAGTGCTCTCCGAGTTTTCTCATCAAACGTTCTATGCGGTCATTACCCGCACTGCCTAGCTCATAGGGCTGATCGAGTTTCCAGAGAAGCTGGTATCCATGCCCGCTGGAGACCGCAATGGTGGGGGGAAGCTTACAGTTCTTGATAACCGTTTCAACTTCCTCCTTTGTCTCATATTTAGGCTTTCTCTTGTGTCCCGCCTTTCCATAGTCTATGTCTGCATAGACAACCCTTAATTCTTTACAGTTAACCTTTTCACCGGAAGACTTATCGATACGGGTGGCTAAACCGTAATAGACATTCTGCTGCCCGCTAGCCCCCTGGGCAATGGAGATTGCTGTTTTTATCGAATCAGTATATCGAGGAGATGAAAAACGGGTTATCAACCTTATTTCAACCACTCCCTGTGGTTTCTCACCAAACAGTAATTCAAGAAACTCTTTTGACCGGTATGTGGCAATTTTAGCTTTCTCCTTCAGGTCTTTCAGCAACTCAGGCAATTCCGTGTTAGGAATCTCCGGTTCAATCCTCCTTTGGGAACACGCCAAATTCTTTATCTTTTCTTCAGTTGACATGACTTCTTCAGCTGTAAGCATTATTGCAAACAATTTTGTCTTTGTTCTGTAGGTATTAACCATTGGCATCATGGCCACATGACTATAGACATCAAAGTCAAATACTTTTTGAAAGCCACCCTGTGAAAGCTGTGACTTAATTGTATTATGAATCAGCGGCAACTCCTTGCCTGGACTGAAACCGCCGAATAATTCTTCCCGGAACACAATATAAATTCTACTTTCTCCGTCGTACATGAATGAAAGATATTTGCGGTCGAGTTCGAACTGGCTCTCCATATACAAAATGAACTTTCTGACATTATTAATTGCATCCCCAAGTGTCATATCTCTTTTAGTTGCAAATAGCATATAAGGCGCATAAACGGAATCTGCATATCCTCCCACACTATTGTGTTGTTTGTGATATTCCTTCACTGATTTGGTATGCCAGTAAATGGATCGCCAGCACTCCGGTTCAAGTAAACCGGCACCATAAGCAGCATTATCAAAGTTCCCCCTTTTATTGATATGATGGATTGCATATTCGTGAATCGAGTATTTTGTTTTATCACTATCGGATAAAACTTGCTGAGGAGAGTTATAGACTTCTTTCATTTCTATTCTCCCCGCAATATTCCCACATCATACTGGCGATGTCTACCTTGAGTAATGCCTTCATAAAAATGTAATGAGAAGAATCCCATCCCGAATGATTCGAGACCATATGGAAGCCCAAGGCAATCAGATATGCACCGAGAATACAGTTATTGAACGTTAGTTGTTTATCCATTGGAAGCCTCAGGCGCTGTTTCAACAATCATGGGTTTTACTGCGCTTTCCAGCTCTGCAATCCGGGCATAACACTTACCTATTATTATGATAAGGCGCTGATTAAGTTCAACCAATTCCTGTCGTTTCATTTTCTTTTCAGTAATGATTTTCTGTTCAGGAATTAAATCACTAAATCCAAGTTGCTTAGCCCAACGGTTCACAGACATCTTCCCGCCAATCGCATACAGCCTTCTTGCCTCTTCGATTGACGGAATAATGCCATCTCTTAGTTTTGTTAGTACATCTAATTTGAACTCTGTTGTGTATCGTTTTATCGGAGTGGAGTTCATAAACGGTTTCTCCTTCTCTAAAATGTCGGCAGGTGCCTGACAAATACTTTTCGCGGATATTCCGGTAGTGTTTGATGAGTTTTCGATAATTGGCTGCTTCATATTTTTCTCCTTTTGGAAATGAAGCGCACGAAGTTGTGTTCGTGCGGGGGGAGTAGATCGGTTCTATAGAAGAGTATTTTCTATCAGATTCCCCATCCCTTTAAGTAAGAGAATCAAAGTTCTCTTGTATTTCATAGTCAATTATAGTCATAATAAAAACTTTATACAAGAGATTTTGTACAATAACTCCCCCTCCCCCGTGTTTTGGCCATGATGCTAACTTGTTAAATAACTACAGGTTACAGCACCGAAATATAAAATCGTCATTTGAACAGGTTTTTGCAGGTTCCAATCTTGATATTTTTGCTAAAATGACAATAAGATGTATGATCAGAATCGATAAACTATCGTTTGCCCCCGCTTTTGGAGTCGTAAAGCATCTTTAAAACCAAATTACGTAAAAAGATTGAAATGTAACCTCTCTATAAATAACAATGACTTAGCTCAAATAATCCATAGTAAATGTGTTTCACTGGTAAAAAATGAATCACATCTTGAATTTACTGATCATTTTTTGATTACTATTTGATTATTTATGAGGAAATTTCTTCGAGAATGAATTTCACTGATCAATTTTAACTGATTTTTTGCATTTTTTACGTAAATTTTAATGCGAATGTGTGTTTTTTTGTTAAGAGTTGAATCTTTTTTGAGGAAAAATGCGATGAGACTGATAATCACGTTCCCTATAGATGATGATGAAGATGATAGTAAATTGAATGAACCTGTAATATTAAGTTTCCTAGGAGACGTTGGGGAATGCTTATATCTTCATTATACATCCAATATTTACAACGTAGAGAACCGGATAACTAAAATTACAGTGATATGGGGGAAGATTTACCTTAAAGACTTTCAAAAATGCATAAAGGGCTTTAATATTGTTTCATTGAAACATAAAAACGACTTGGTTTCAATGAAAGTTGATAAAATAATTTCGCAAATTCAATTTATTCCATCCTCACGAAAAATCTCACAAACCAGTCTTAATAACCTAA
>JACPGF010000088.1:0-7325 GCA_016182615.1 Ignavibacteriales bacterium | reverse complement strand
TTAATAAACTAAATACTTATTCAGGGAGAAATATTTTTCTATATTTTACAGATTCTTTTGAATGGGTTGATTTATTTCCGAAAATTAAGAACAGTGCATTTATGGATTTTTTTGAGGATAGTCCCCCAGCCCCAATAGAGAGATCAGACTTGTTTTTGCAGGCGGCAAAGAATCTTATCAGAAAAGATGAAATTCAAACTATTCTAAAAACATGGGAATACTCACCGAAAAAAGAAATACTCGAAGAATATGACAAACTAGAATCCTCAGAAAAAGAGTTTGTCATTCTTTTATTACAGAAAATTATTAAATCGATGACTAGAACTAATTTTGTTGGTTCAGAATTGTCACCTTCAGAACTTCATTTTGTAAATAGTTTCCCAAATAAGTCTATTTATAGTAAGCAATTTGTGTCTTCAGTGAAGAAGCTTTTGGTAGATCAATTTGTTTCTAAAAATTGGTTAGACGAGGACTTTATTCGGAAGTCAATTGAATTGGCTGCCCCCGAATTGGTCACCTCAATGTCAAAACAGCAATTGATCGAATTCCGAAAACCATGGTCCCCTGAGATACTTGCTGAGTTCATGAGTATTGCTAAAAAAATAAAAATTCCCAAAAGAAAAGTATCGGATCTTTTTGATTCAGCTATGAATGATTTCATTCAGGCAAGTGAAATTAAAGATAGTAGACAAGAAGGAGTAAAACTCTATAAACTGTTTGATGAAAATATCCAAAGAATAGTGGAGCGAATGTTAAATAAGAATCACGACAAAATTCTTTTTCTAAATTCTGATGATTTAGCTTTTGCCAAATTAATTGCGATGAATGCAATTGACGGAACCGTATATGAAATAAATGCAAAAAAATTCATACTTCCTGAATCCCCCTTGCCGTATTCTCTCATCCTCACAGAAATAGATAATATCATCCCAAAATTACAGGAAAAACTATTTGGCGAGCTACAAAAGACAAAACAACAAATAAAAACCGTTTTTGTAGTTGGACGAAAAGAGCTAATGTCTCCCCAGATACTCAACGATATTAATTTGATTACTTGTGAAATTCCTTTGTTGTCAAAAATAATTTCTAATCGGGATATTTTTCGATATCGCATTATTTTACAGTTTTTTCCTTTCTGGACTAGCGAAGATAAAGACCTGCTAATAGAGACATTTTCAGAGAAGAATTTAGACTCATTCTTTAATGGCATAGATACTCTATCCATTTTAGAAAGCATACTCAAAGAAGTATTCATCAATTACCATCACAACAATTATGAGCCAATTATTTTCTGGTATTGTTTTCTGTTAGCCAAAGAAGGCATACAAAATAGAGCAGAAGATAATAAAGTTGTACACGTTCCAGTATCTGTAAAAAGAAGTATTGAGTATAAAAACGGTATGTGGTTCGTAAATTGGGGATATAACACACCAATGAAAATAAAAGATTTATCTGGAATGAAGGCACTTATTTATTTGATGCAACGCAAAGGAAAACTTATTCATGCATCTACGGTTTTTTCTGTATACACAAAAGCTTCAAACCCAATATCAGGTTCAGATGACTACAAAGCGGCAAAAAGGATACGAAGGGTGAAAGCTATAATAATATCAGAAGTCAAGAAGAAAGAAAAGGAACTTGTGGATGAAAATGAAAATGACTTCTCCGTGTTTTTAAAGGATTGTTGTATTGTTGAAGAAAGAGGTGCGGATTGTTATGTATTCTGTAAAGGCACAATTAATCTTCCCGAATTAATAATACCTGAAAATTATTTTTCAAAAAACGCAAAGGAGAAAGACTAAGTATATCAGTCTTAATATTGTATGAAATTTCACAAGCACTCTTAAACCACTATTAATAAAATGGTTTTCATATAAAATATACAACTCAATTTCTTCGCTCAATTTAGTTGTGACTCGAATGCTTGCTCCCAAAACATAAATTGCATTTCTTTTATAGCTCCATATTCTTCAATAAGTTTACCCTTTATGAATAAGGTACTAATGTAACCTTCCACTTTTAATTCAATATTTTAATAGAAAAAACACCCCCTTCAACCCCCTTATTTGAGGAGAGTTCTTTCCCCTGTGATTTAATCCTTTTTCCCCTTTTCTTTGAACCGTAAACATTTTTTCACAAATACAAAGGTTCAACTATGGCAAAGAAAACTAGTTCAACTTCTTCCTCCCCCCTCGCCAGCGGAGAAGGTAGTAAGTCGGAGAATAAAACTCCGGAAGTAAACACCCAACCCGTTCCACAAGGAACGATCGATCTCGGAAAATTTTCGAGCAGAGTTCAGGAATTAATTGCTATTCCTGAAAAGATTGAAGATATCAATAACCACTTAAGCGAAGTTATTGAAATCCGGTCAGCACTCCTCCTTGAAAAAGAGAGAATTAAATTGAAACTTAAACCGCAATCACGTTTGCGCGGTGAAAAGGTTGTTGGTCGTAAAAGAACAGGTCTTCCAGCGCATGAAAAGGCAATGGAGAAAATTAGGCTCTCAGAAATTGATAATACCCTTATCAAAGTTGAGCAAGCTTTCAAAGAACTTTCAGCAAAAATTAAAAAGCTTGCTGTTGAAAAAACCGTAAAGTTAAAGTTGGATGGAGTGCGGTTAAAGTCACTATCAGATTCCTATATGAAGCGGAATCTACCCAACCTTCAAAAACGCATTGCAAATATATTTGCCGAGATTAGTAAAACGACCAAGGGTATGGAAAAAATTAAAACCCTCAAAGCACATATTGATAGTGGTGAGCAAGAAAAATTCCTTGAAGACTTGTTCAACATAATAAAAGATAAGGACGATGCAGTTTTCACTTTAGCAACAGGCCTTAAAAGCATAAAAGAACTGTTGGTTTCTGACATTGGCAATGAATTAAAGAAACCTGGCATATTACCGACCAACAATTCAGGTAAAAGGTTCTTCCCAAAATCGGTATCCGATGCTTTTCAGAATCTGAGTAAACCACAAACAACTCCTGTAAATAAAAAACCCGTTCTACGTAAAGCAAAACCCGGTAAATAAACATTTAATTAATAGCCTGCGGGGCAAGGTGCTCCGCAGGAATTTTAAACACAAAAAAAGGAGTCAAATATGACAACTAAGTTTTATTCGAAGTATAAGAACCAAGTTCACCAAGTGGAAGATGAGGATACAATTTTCATCGATAAAAGACCCGTGAAAAAATTTAGGAAAGATGATTTTAGAATCGGGAAGAAACCACAATCGTGGTCACCCAACTTTCGGTGATTAGCACAAAAAAAACCAAGTGCCGAACTTGGAGGTTCCCAAGCGCGAAACATAATCGGACACTTACATGTATGTAATTCAAAATGTCAGCAATTACTGACAAATTAATAACAAATAAAAAGGAGGTATTTATGATACCCAAATTAAAAATCGGGGATGTTTTAATGGTTTCCCAAGGCGATTATCCGATCGGTTTGGAAGTAAAAGAGTTCAATCTTGGAACTCCAATTGAGTTCGACTCTTCGTTCAGGGAACTTGACATCCCAATGCTGAAGGATGTTTTGGAAGCTAACATGTCAGACTCCAAACTTCCGATAAACATTGTTCTAAAATACTACAACTCCAGAGGGATACAAACCGAGGCTCTCGAGAGCGAACTTCGCCTAAAGTGTGGATATATCATTGCATATTACTTTAATGAGAATAAGGCCCATCAAGTAATGGCATTCAAGCAAATACAATTGGAGCAGTTCTCTGAAACCATGGAAGAAGCAAAACAATTGGCGCTGAGGCATGACTTTAGCCTTAATTACGAATTTTTCACATTACCTAAGGTATAAGTAGGTAGAGTGAATGTTTTGTGAACCGAATCAACTCCAGTTATACTCAATTAACGCTGCTGCGCGGGTACTGCATCTTGGAAAAGATACAGTCTACAAACTCGTGGCAGATGGAAAGATTGGGTATATAGCA
The DNA here is from genome assembly GCA_016182615.1 of Ignavibacteriales bacterium. Taxonomy (GTDB): domain Bacteria; phylum Bacteroidota; class Ignavibacteria; order Ignavibacteriales; family Ignavibacteriaceae; genus JACPGF01. The sequence continues at coordinate 3,376 of JACPGF010000088.1, read as the reverse complement.
ATTGGCAAGAGGAAGAAAATCCCTTATCAGGAGTTGGTTCGCTTCTCTTTTATAAGGGGTGAGATTTAGTATGAGCCAGCTTATTGATTTTTCGAACTTTTCACTTAAAAAAGAAATCCCAGCGAGTCGGCTCCGAACTGCAAACAATGAAGCTTTAACTCAAGCTTGCGACATTTCGGAAGACGAATATAGATTGACTATAAATATACTGGTACACAACAATCTCAATAAGATTACTTTCACAATTGACGAAGTGGCCGCACAATTGGGTGTGAGCAGAGAGTTTATACGGAGGCGAGTCAAAGCGGGAAAAATAAAAGCAATTTATCACGGCGATAAACCAGCTATTCACATTACAGAATTAGCACGATTATTAACAGAAGGAATAAAATAATGAGTATTAAACAAAAGAGTAATGGCAAATACGAGGTCGATGTTCGTGATGAATTTGGAAAAAGAATTCAAAGGACATTTAAAACAAAAACCGAAGCGCGCGCGTATGAGGCTAATTTCAGCACACTTAAATATGAAAAGCAGCTCATTAAGAATAAACTAAAAGAAGGCCGTTATCTTTTAGAAACTGCTTTTCTCGATTACAAATTAACCAAGCAGGACTTGCGCCCGGGCAGCGTGCGAAGGTACAATTATATTATCACCCAGATCAGCCTGTTCACAAAAGCATTAGGATTACTGTATGTTGATGAGTTCACTCCAGACCATGCATCAATGTTTTATGCTGAACTGTTGAAGGAAAAACCCGACCCCAAGAAAAGTACCAACCGGATCCTTCGGGCAAAACCCAAAACAGTCAACTTCTTTATTGCAGTCGCAAAGGCATTCTTTCAACAGGAATTGATGAAGGGGCATATCAAGAAAAGCCCAATGCTTCATATAAGATGTATGCGGGTCGAAAAGAAAAAACCCGAGTACTTTACTGAAGACGAACTTAATGCATTCTTTGCGCAAGAAATGTCGGTCGCTTATCGAAATGCATTTCTTGGTTTACTCTACACGGGAATGCGTTTCGGTGAGCTTGCTAATTTGGTTTGGGAAAATGTTGATATGCATAAAAAACTAATTTATGTAAGATCAACTGAAAATTTCAAAGCTAAGACGTATAATTCAGAGAGGGCGATTCCAATGATGACAGCTTTATGTGAGTTGCTTGAAAAGAGAAAGTTGAACGGTCCGGTATCACAGTATCCGTTTTGCACCGAGAATGGACTGATGCTCAGGGAAAGAACGATGCTCAATAAATGCAAGGATATTGCAAGCAGAGCAGGAATAGAATCGAGAGCATTTCTTCACAAATTCAGGCATACATTTGCCACACACCTCATTCTAAAAGGGGTTCCAATACAGAATATAAAGGAATTATTGGGTCATCATTCAGTTGTTCAAACTGAAATCTACGCGCACAACAAAGCAGACCACTTACATTTCCAAGTCGCGTTAATCAATAATCTCCTACTAAACAAATAGCGAAACCCGTTTTTCATAATTATGAGCCATCCTGATTGGGTGGCTTTTTTTATTTTAAAAAGGTCTCCAAAAAGTCTCCACATGGGGGTAAATTAGGGGGTATTTGGGAGTATCAGGGAGAAATAAAAATGCGAAAACGGCTTAAAATCGCTGTTTTCGCATTCGGTTTTGTATGAGCGGAAAGGGAGAGATTCGAACTCTCGGAACCCTGACGGGTTCAACGGTTTTCGAGACCGTCCTATTCAACCACTCTAGCACCTTTCCCAAAATTCTTATCATTCTAAAACCCTGACGGGTTCAACGGTTTTTCCCGAAGGGATCACTTCGTGGCGAGACCGTCCTATTCAACCACTCTAGCACCTTTCCGTATTTCTGCTACTGCAAAAATATTCAGACTTTAAAGATACGCAGATTTCCTGAAATTGGAAGAAATCTTTTTGTGATTTTTTGATTTTTTATTTGGTATTATTTTTTTGCCTTCAAGGCAAACATCTATGTAATTTTGTTTTATTTCAGCCAAGCATACCATGCCGGAATTTTGAAGAACATTGCTATTGAGTGATATTAAAGACTCTTCCCCCTAAAGATATTTGTTTCCCGGATGGACATCTACGTGGTAGGTGTTTTCTGCAACTGCATAAAGTTTCCTGAGGGATTCGGCGGACAGTTTTTTTGCACCTCCGGCCATTTCCGCGTAGAAGAAGGTTTTCGCCGCATGCTCCAGTTTCTCCATACGGTAGTAGGCCTCCCCTATGGTACGACCCATAGTTACCGCTCCGTGATTTTCGAGCAGTATACAATTGGCAAACTGAAGAAATGGCTGTATGCTTTCGGCAACTTCATTGGTCGAAGGAGTAGCATATTTTGCAAGGGGAATCCTGCCAATACCAAGTATTACCTCGGGAAATACCGGTTGATCGGGATTGAGCTGTGCGGTGGCAAGTGCTGTTGCAAAAACCGGGTGGCAATGTACAACCGCGTTTACTTCAGGTCTTGCATGGTAAATTGCAAGATGCATTTTAAATTCCGTCGATATTTTGAGGCCGCTGAATGAAGCATTCCCATCCTTATTTGCCCGTATAATATGTTCCGGCTGAACCTCTCCCTTGCAGATACCTGAAGCAGTAACCAAAAACGAACCATCCGTAGTACGCGCAGAAAGATTGCCGTCCGTGGCAGCCACAAATTCTTTCGCGTACACTTTATGGCAAAATGAGATGAGCTCATTTTTTAGCGTCATAGGCCTCTAAGGCTTCCATCAGGTGCATGTTAACCAAACCGTCTTCTCCGGTAACCAACGGCTCTTCACCGCGCAGGAATGAGGTGTTTACCGATTTCATCAGGCTCAACAATTTGTTCGTACGTTTCCTGAAAGCTTTCCGGGCTTCGCCTTCTATAACAATTTTCATTTTGGAACTGCCAAGCCGTGTAGCCACAAGGTTTTCAATTTCTATTCTGCCGCGGTGCCCTAGAATTTCAATCCTGTTTGCAGCCCTTGGGACGTTAAAAGAAACATTCACGTAACCATATCCCCCGCTTTCAAATCTGAACAAACCTGTCGCGAAATCTTCAACTTCACTTTTATAAACTATGTTATCCAGGCAGCCATACAAGGGAGTCATTTCACCATTAAGATACCTGAGAATATCAATCATATGCGTGCCCAGATCCCGCATTGCACCTCCCCCGCTCAACTCCTTCGTAAACCGGAAATTGTCATCGGGTGCGTAGTTAACATTAAAATGGGCATCAATGGAAACAAGCTTACCGATTGTTTGTTTTGCTATCAACTCTTTTGCTTTTTGTATCAGGGGATGAAAACGATACACGTAGTTAACCGCGAAAAACACATGGTTCTGCCTGCATGTTTCGACCATGCGTGCGGCTTGCTCTG
>JACPGF010000464.1 GCA_016182615.1 Ignavibacteriales bacterium | reverse complement strand
TGAAAGATTCGATTATTGATTATTCCGCCCCTTATTATGTTAAGGGTTATGATACAAACGTAAAAATTTTTTATAGAGAATATTACTTCAAAAACGGAAGGATAGTGGCCAAGCGTTCAAAAAGGCAAAGGAATATGAGTTTTTCAGGTATTTCTGGTTATAGTAACGAAAGTGAAATACGGATAGAAATACAGAAGATACTTTTCAGTTATATTAAATACTACGTTAAAAAGCAAAAATATCCTGATTAAATTTTGCTTATTACTGTATTGATAAAAACAGTTGAAAAAATATCCATTAAAAGCATAAAATACTGACAGGATTCTGTTAATCTCACATTAACCGAAAATATTCCATCAAGATTTCAATTGAACCATTACTGTTAGAATCAATCTATTCACCATTAAGTACCCCGTTTTTCTCGATAAAATTTTGTACTTTTACGCACTTCAATCGTCTAATATATAAAACCAAACTATTTTTATTCGGAGACTTTTTGTTCAATACCTTTATCCGGCTTTCTTTTCTTGCTTTTGCATTCGTATTGATAGGTAAATTTGATGCTTCCGCACAAATTGACGAATCAAACCGTTATATGCTCGGGCAGAGTTTTGAACAGGCCGGTGAGCAGGAAAAAGCCGAACATGTTTACGAGGAACTTTGCAGGCTGTCTCCCGGGAATCCCATCTATTTCCAGTCGTTTATGACTGTCCTTTTCAACCAGAAAAAATATCCCAAAGCTATACAACTACTGGAGCAGCGGTTAATTCAGTCGCCAAATGACCTGAACGTTATTGGCATGATAGGCCGCGCACATTATATGAAAGGTGATGAAAAGAAAGCGTTTACCGTATGGGAAAATTTTCTTACGTCAAACAACTCACTGCAATACTACCGTGCCATTGCAAACTATGCCATTGAAGTACGTGCTTTTGAAAAAGCATTAGAATATTTATACGGCGCAAAAAAAATTGCCGGGGATAAAAAATCCATCAGCTATGAAATTGCAAATTTGCAGTGCGTGATGATGAATTACAAGGAAGCCGGAAACGAGTTCGCAGAAATTATCCTGGCTGATCCCGCACAAAGCCCGGGTGTTGAAGGCAGGATGTACGCCTATTTCGGCAGAAAAGAAGCGGTTGAGGGATTCCTCTCCTCGATGGGGAAGTATCGTAATAAAGATGGCAATCTTGACCAGCTACTGGCACGCTTGTATTTTGAGAACGGTAAAGTTGAGGATGCCATTGCGATATATAAACGGCTTGACGATGTAACAGCCCAAAAGGGTAACGGACTTTTCAATTTTGCACAGCAGGTCTTTGCCGCCGGTTTCAGCCGGGAAGCCGCGGGTATTTACGAGTATCTGTTGGATAAGTATCCGTCAGGCCAGTTAACGCCGATGATTAAATTGAATTACGCAAGAACTCTTGAAGCGGGAATTATTCGTGATACTGCTTTGTTTACACAAGAGTGGAAGCCATACCGCATACCACGATTGATACCGGTGGACGGTTACCGGAAAGTAATGGAGTTGTATCAGGAAATAATAAAAATATTCAAACACTCCGAGCCTGCAATTGAAGCTTTGCTTGCAACAGGCACCATTTATTATCATGCCGGAATGTATGATTCAGCCCGAGTTTTCTTCGAGCAGGTTTCGACGTTATACGCCATGTCCAGATTTTCCGTGCAGTCGCAGTCGCGGCTGGCAGAGACGGCGATGAACATGAACAATCTTTCCAAGAGCCTTGAATGGTACGATAAAGTTTTACAGAACCCGATGGTGAAGCCTGATGAATTAAATGCCGCCCGGTATAAAAAAGCTTTAATCCTTACATTCCTGAACAGGTTTGAAGAGGCAAGAGAACTTGTCGGCAAAACCAGTGAACTGACCGCTGATGATAATGCCAACGATGCTTTGGAACTGGGTGTTCTGCTCAATACATCCATGAATGATAGTATTTTAGTTACTTTATATGCCGAGGCGATGCTGAAAATGCATGTCGGTAATCTGCAGGATATTGATGCCCTGTTCTTAAAACTCTCTGCAAATAAGCAGCAGTTTTACCTGAAAAGCATTGCAGAACTGAGCCGGGTTGAAATATTTATGGCTCAGGACAAGTTTGGTGAAGTAATTAAGTTAATTGATGAGATAAATAGGCAAAAAAGTAATATTTTTGAAGATAAGATTAATTTTTATCTTGGTATGACGTATAGTTACGGTTTAAAGGATTCAAAAGAAGCCTTGAAGGCATTTGAAACTTTTTTGGCCGAGTATCCGTCTTCTATGTACGGAGACAGAGTCCGGGAAGAAATTAAGCGATTAAAAAACAATTCCTAGCGTATGCATGAGTAAAAAAATGAGTCAAAAGATTATTAAGTGTTCGTTTTGTGGTAGAAGTTCAACAGAAGTAGGCAGCCTGATTGCAGGACCTGAAGTATATATCTGTGATATTTGTATTTCGAGCAGTGTTGATATTTTAAAAGAAAATATGGCGGCAGTAAACCGCCCGGCAAAAAGTAAAACCGATAAATTAGCCCCGAAAAGTATAAAGGGAATTTTAGATCAATACGTAATTGGGCAGGAGCGGGCAAAAAAAATCCTTTCTGTTGCAGTGTATAATCACTACAAGCGCGTTAATGCAAGCAGTTCATTTATCGATTTCGATGACGTGATACTCGAAAAGAGCAACGTACTGCTTATTGGCCCAACGGGAACCGGGAAAACCTTACTTGCCCAAACCCTTTCCCGCATTCTTGATGTGCCGTTTGCCATTGCCGATGCAACCACCATAACCGAAGCTGGTTATGTTGGCGATGATGTTGAATCGGTGTTAGTCCACTTGCTGCAGGCAGCTGATTATAATGTCGAGCGTGCGCAAAAAGGTATTGTCTATATTGATGAAATTGATAAAATTGCCCGCAAAAGCGATAATGTTTCCATTACCCGGGATGTATCCGGCGAAGGAGTGCAGCAGGCATTACTGAAAATTCTTGAAGGCACTGTTGCCGGTGTCCCCCCGAAAGGCGGCAGGAAACATCCTGAACAGAGCCTGATAAATATTAACACGAAAAATATTCTCTTTATCGTTGGCGGAGCATTTGAAGGCATTGAAAAAGCGGTTGCCACCAGAATTAACAAAAGCCAGATGGGCTTTAATTCGGAAATTAACGACAAACACCATCTAACTGATGATGAATTAATGGGCATGCTGCAGCCTGAAGACCTTTTGCGTTTTGGTCTAATACCCGAACTTATCGGCCGGTTACCAGTGTTGGCTCCATTACACTCATTAAGTGAAGAAGCACTCACGAGCATACTCAGTGAACCGAAGAACGCGATCTTAAAACAGTATAAAAAAATGTTCCTCATGGAAGGCATTGACCTAGAGTTCGACCCGTTCGCGGTTAAAGCTATAGTGGCAAAAGCAATACAACGGAAAACCGGTGCACGTGCTCTGCGTTCTATTGTAGAAGAGTTTATGCTTGAGATAATGTTTAATTTACCTGATAAGGAAGGCGCCGGTAAATGCATCATCACCCGTGATGTTGTTGATAAAGGCGAGGAGCCTATATTTATTGAAGGGCAGAAAACAGCCTGAAACAGATGATTAAAAACCGTGTTTAAACAAAGTAGTTTTTTTTCGGGTTTACAACGGAGTAACGGCAACGATGCTCCGTTTTGTTTTATAAAATTAGCTGCAAAACCGCTGCGTAATTTGTTAGTTGGCATTGTCACTCTATTCATATTTATTAGTTTTGAAACATTTGCACAGGGCAAGGTACTTATATACATGGACCTGCAGCAGACTGACCATCTGAAAGCCTATGGGGTTACATTCCACGCGCTTGAAAACAGCATGAAGGCCGACTGGCTGCTTAATTACCGGGGCGGCTCGTTCATGATTGAATATGCCGACAGAGTAGTGCAGGAGTGCCGTTTGCAGGGTGTCGCGTTTGAAATTATTTCCGATGCAGATGCTGCTTCGATCTACGCAACAGTTCAGGATGAGGGGCAGAACATGGAAGTGATACGTCTGGAAAAAGCGCCCCGCGTGGCTGTTTATGTCCCGCCGGGTTTTATGCCCTGGGATGACGCGGTAACAATGGTGCTGGAGTATGCCGCGATACCCTACACGAAAATCTGGAATGAAGAAATTCTTCGCGGTGACCTTGAGAAATATGACTGGCTGCACCTGCATCATGAAGATTTTACAGGGCAGTATGGTAAGTTCTATGCAAGCTTTGCAAACGCGCAATGGTATGTTGAGCAGCAAGTGCGTTACGAGAATGATGCAAAACGTCTTGGTTACCACAAAGTATCCGAGATGATGCGTGCCGCCGCCACTTCGATGAAAGATTTTATAAGCAGGG
>JACPGF010000456.1 GCA_016182615.1 Ignavibacteriales bacterium | reverse complement strand
ACAGTATAACTAGTAGAAATCAGGGAAATGGCTAAGTCAACCGGGTTAAAACCGCATTTGATAAAGGCGAGTGTCGCCTTATCGGTTGCGCTTATTGTCTTAGTCATTTCCCAGGAATTTCTCATTTCCATTGGCCCGCTGAAGCAGCTTGAGCAGAAACACATTGATGAGCGCTTTGCACAACGCGGGGTAATTAATATTAAGGACACGGCTCAAGTAATTGTCCTCGAAATTACCCAAAATACATACGATGGCATACCCTATAATTGGCCCTGGCCGCGGTATGTCTATGCAAAGGTTCTCAGAAATCTCAACAAGGCCGGTGCAAAAGCAATAGGGATAGACGTTGTTATGGCGCAGCCTGATCAAAAGGGTGCCGAGAATGATTCAGCGATGACGAGGACAATTAGAGAGTTTAGAAACGTTGTTGTTGCAGGTAAATTAGATAATACGCAGGGCAGCGTATCTATCATGTCAATGAATAATGGAACTAATGTCGGGTTGGAATCAGTCGGCTACTCTGTAACCAAAAAAGAAGAAAATTTTGAAAATGTTTATTATCTTGCAGATCAGTGCTTAACCAGTATTTCAAACTTCCCTCAACATACACCGCAGAGGATGCCGGTGGTTTCTTTACCATCGGTGATAGAAAAATTCCTGTCTATGGCGATGAAAGTATGCTCTTGAATTTTTATGGCCCCAGCCGTACTTTCAAGTATTACGATTTCCTTGATGTATTGGATGATGCCGAATTTAAGACAAAAGATGAATTAGAGTTTGAGACTGACATTAATACTTGGGATGACCCTGCAAACGGTTATCTTAATTCAGGAATATTTAAAGATAAAATAGTACTCATCGGCTCTACGCTTCCCGAAGACAGGGATATTATCCCGACTTCATTCTCGATCGGCACAACAAAAGGTAAAAATATGATTAATGGGGTGGAAATACATGCCACCGCCATTCAGAATATCCTATCGCAAAATTTTATATACCGTGAACCAATAAGCGTAGAAATTGCAATAATTCTTGTTTTAACGGTATTCGGGTTTTATCTCTCCTCTTTCTTCAAAGAAATTAAGTTCAAATATAATTTTCTCCTTGAAATTCTTAATATTGTCATCATTGGTGCCGCACTTTTTGGGATACGTATCATTTCTTTTTATCTGTTCTTCGAGCATAATTATCTCTTTTCCCTGATGAGTGCTAATATGGCCATTGTTATGGCTTATATCGGCTCCACCGCTTTCCATTTTATCACTGAGCGCCGTCAGAAAGGAATGATAAAGGGAATGTTCACGCAGTATGTTAATGCCGCGATTGTTGATGAACTTATCTCCGATCCGGGTAAAATGGCATTGGGTGGACAGAGAAAAAACCTTTCCGTTTTCTTCAGTGATATTGCAGGATTTTCAACATTTTCAGAAAATAAAGAACCTGAAGATCTCGTGAGTTTCCTGAACGAATACCTCAGCGAGATGACAAAGATTGTGTTTGATAATAAGGGTACTTTGGATAAGTATGTTGGTGATGCAGTGATGGCATTCTGGGGTGCACCCATTCCCATGGAAGACCATGCCTATCACGCGTGCAAAAGTGCTCTTGAAATGCAGGCTCAACTGGTCATCTTGCAGGAGCGCTGGAAAAAGGAAGGGCAGCCTTTGATTAATGCACGTATGGGTATCAATTCTGGTGATATGGTTGTCGGCAATGTTGGCGGTAAACAGCGTTTTGATTATACGGTGATGGGTGACGCGGTAAACCTTGCCTCGCGTTTGGAAGGTGCCAACAAAGCATACGGCACGCTAATCATGATTAGTGAATCCACTTATGAAGTGGTCAAACATCAGTTTATAACCCGTGAACTGGATTATCTAACCGTAAAAGGTAAAAACAAACCAGTTAAAGCCTATGAACTTATCAACTATATCGATTTTCAACTGCCTGAATATAAAGTAACGGCCCTCGCCTTGTACCACGAGGGGCTTGAATTGTACAAAAACCAGAAATTCGCGGAGGCGATTGAAAAATTTTCCGCTGCTGTTGCTGCCGATCCCGGTGAGTCACCTTCGGAGATGTATATTAAACGGTGTAAACTGCTGCAAGAGAATCCCCCCGGCGAAAACTGGGACGGTGTTTTCCACATGACAACGAAATAAACGAATAATCGTTTATTCTCTCTCTTCTTTTTCGTATTTTTGAGCCTATGCAAACTCCATTAATGACCCAATACTATCAGGTGAAAGCATCATACCCGGATACCATCATTTTATTCAGGGTTGGTGATTTTTACGAAACATTCGAAGAGGATGCCAAAACCGCCTCGCGCGTACTTGGTATAACATTAACGCGCAGGGCAAACGGACAGGCTGGTGAAGTACCGTTAGCCGGTTTCCCACACCACGCGGTTGATACCTACCTGCCCCGCCTAGTAAGAGCCGGGTACCGCGTTGCCATTTGCGAGCAGATGGAAAACCCGAAATTTGCAAAGGGCTTAGTTAAGCGGGAAGTTACCGAAATTGTGACCCCCGGAGTGGCATTTTCAGACAAACTGCTTGATCATAAAAAGAACAATTATCTTTTAGCAATCACATCACAAAACGAGACCGCTGGTTTTGCATTCTGTGATATTTCCACGGGCGAGTTTTTCGCGTTCGAGGCTCCCCTGAGCCAGATTGAAGATCATATTACCCATATATCCCCTGCCGAAACGCTCTGCCCCAAATATCTTAAAAACAGGTTAGAAGAAAAAGGCAGTACAATCTTTCAGAACATCCGCTTTACAAAAGTTGATGACTGGATTTTTAACCTTGAATATGCTAATGACCTTTTAACCAGACAATTCGAAAGTGTATCCCTTAAGGGATTTGGTGTTGACCGCCTGTATCTGGGAGTAATTGCCGCAGGTGCAATTCTGCATTATCTGAATGAAACGCAAAAGGCGAATCTTTCACACCTTAAGCGGATCGCGTTATATAACCCGCACGACTACATGTTTCTTGATAACTCGACTAAGCGCAATCTTGAAATTGTGTATTCAATGCAGGAAGGGACACGGGAAGGCTCGCTGATTTCCATTCTGGATAAAACGGAAACCCCTATGGGCGGCAGGCTGCTTAAAAAGTGGATTTCTGCACCGCTCATAAACCTTGAGCCGATTCTAACAAGACAGGAAGCCATTGCCGAGCTGGTTAACAGTAAAGAACACCGGACAAAACTATTTTCCCTTTTAAAAGAAATCGGCGACCTTGAGCGCTTAACCTCTAAAATATGCACTGCAAGGGCAAACCCACGTGACCTTGTAACCTTAAAACAGTCGTTTATAAAAATTGCTGACATTCCCCCGCTGCTCGGAGGGTTACAGTCAAAACTACTCATACAATCGAGGGAACAATTAAATCCCCTTGAGGAACTAAAGGACAAAATCAAGACAACTTTAGTTGAACACCCGCCAATCACACTTTCAGACGGCGGGGTAATCCGCGAGGGAATATCTCAGGATCTGGACGAATTGCGTGGCATAGCGTTTAACAGCAAGGATTGGATTGCCCAACTGCAAAAATCAGAACGTGAAAAAACCGGTGTATCTTCCTTGAAAGTTAATTTTAACCGTGTTTTCGGATATTACATCGAGTTGACTAATGCCAACAAAGACAAAATCCCCGATAACTATATCCGGAAACAGACCCTTGCAAACAGCGAGCGGTACATTACTCCCGAATTGAAAGAGTACGAGGATAAAATACTCCACGCCGAGGAGCGAATTAACGAACTGGAAACTTCAATCTTTAATAATCTGCGTCTTGAAGTGGCTCAATATGCCGAGGACATTCAGAAGAACGCCCGCATAATTGCCCATTTGGATTGCCTTGCCTCATTTGCTGAATGTGCAGTTGCTTATGGTTATGTTAAACCCGAATTGAATAATGATAACAAGCTTTCTATTCACCAGGGCAGGCACCCCGTGGTTGAGCAGATCTTACCGCCGGGAAGTAAATTCACACCGAATGATACGATGCTGGATAATGAGAGCCAGCAGATAATTTTACTCACCGGGCCAAACATGGCCGGTAAATCAGTCTTTTTACGCCAGATTGGCCTGATAGTGCTGCTCGCGCAGGTAGGCTCGTATGTTCCGGCACAGGCGGCAACTATTGGTGTGGTGGACAGGATTTTTACCCGCGTGGGAGCGAGTGATAATATAGCCGCGGGTGAAAGTACTTTTTTGGTTGAGATGCAGGAAGCGGCAAACATTTTGAACAACGCGACTGCAAAAAGCCTTATCCTGCTTGATGAAATCGGCCGCGGAACAAGCACCTTCGACGGTATTTCCATTGCGTGGTCTATAACCGAGTATCTGCACGAAAATCCGCAGACAGCAGCTAAAACAGTGTTCGCGACACACTACCATGAGTTGAATGAACTCTCCGAGCTATTCCCCCGCATCAAGAATTTTAAGGTGGAAGTAAGGGAGCATAACGACAAGGTTATTTTCCTGCACAGGATTAATCCCGGCAAGGCAGACCACAGTTACGGTATTCAGGTTGCACAAATGGCGGGTCTGCCAAAAGTTGTTACCGACCGGGCAAAAGACATTCTGATTAATCTTGAAAGTAAAGAACTTACCCCAAACGAAATAAAGCGCGAGAAACTCCGCAACCTGAAACCCGACAGCAGCGAGTTTATGCAGCTCAGTTTATTTGAAGTGAAAGATGATAAACTGCGTAAAGCCTTGGATGATATTAAGATTGATGAACTGACACCGATACAGGCACTGAATAAATTGAACGAGTTGAAGGGGGATGTAAAGTAGTGGCGTTTTTTACACCTGAAGCATGAGTATGGTAAATTTTATTCCATATTAAAACTGAATGTAAATACACTGCCTTCTTTTATTTTGCTTTCCACATGCAAGGATCCGCCATGCAGCTCCGCAAATTCTTTGCAGATTTTAAGGCCAAGGCCTGTCCCCTTTTCTTTATTAGTACCGAGCGAGGAGTGTTTAAATTCAACATTGAAAAGGTTTTCAACCACCTGTTGCTCCATACCAATACCAAAATCCTTCACGGAGATTTCGGCCATACCATTATTAACCGAGCAATTAATGATAACTTTACTGCCTGGGTATGAAAACTTTAAAGCATTATTAATCAGGTTTCCGATAATGGTTTGCAATATAAATTTATCTGCCAAAACATCAATCGTGCCCTCTATATTTAACTCCACCGCGATGTTTTTATTCTCTGCCACCAAACTGTACGAATCAACAGATGCTGCAACTAACGAGTTTAGATTTACTCGGGTTTTATTGAGGTTTATTTCACCTTTTTGGCTGCGTGCCCAGGTTAACAGATCCAAAAGCATATCAAGAATTTGCTTGGAGGATTTAAATACTCCGCTGATAAAGTGTTTCCGTTCGGCGTCGGTTAATGTATCGTAGTCCGACTCAAGAATATCTGCATAGTTATAAATGGCACCAACCGGATTTTTCAGATCGTGTGCAATAATCGAGAAAAACTTGTCCTTCGAGGCGTTTAATTCAGTAAGTAAATTAGTTGTTTTCTTTTGTAGTTTATACTTTGAAGCAAACAGTCCGGCGCCGCCAAAAATTAAAAATATGATGAGTAGAAAATAGTTTCTTGTATTTTTTTGATACTCGATATCTTTCTTGAGCAATTCATTTTCGCGGTCTTTCCGTTCGGTTGCAAAAGCAGTTTGCAGTTCTGTAACTCTGTTCTCAGCATCGTATCCAAAAATTTTTTCTTTTAGATCCTCGTATTTTTTATCATAATCAGCAGCCAGCTTATAGTCCTGCTTTTTCAACTGCAAATTTCTTTGAATTTTGTAAACATTTACCAGTTGGTTTTGCAAGCCTGTATTCCTGGCTTCTTCCTCAGCTAACGACAAATAGATGCCAGCCTTTCCCAGGTCGGGAAGGTTGAGGTACAGGTTACCCATGGCAATATAACCGACTATCTCCCCAAATTTGTTTGAGATTTTAACATCAATCTCGAGAGATTTTTGCCGGTATTCAAGAGCCTTCGCAAAATTTCCATACTCTAAAAACAAGTCACTTAAACCCGCGTAGCAATTGCTTGTGCCGCGGATAAATGAAATTTCAGTACAGATTTTTAGTGCTTTAGTGTACATGGCATGCGCTTCGTCAAGTTTACCCATCTTATCCAAAGCAGATGCAGTATTAATAACCGAACGGGCATACCCGGTCATATCACTTATCGATAAACGAAGTTTTGCAGATTGTTCAAAATAATCAAGCGCTTTTTTAAAATCATTCAGTGCTAAATATGTTTCGCCCATGTCATTGAGTGAATACGCCATACCCCTGCTATTTTTTAACTCTTCAAATATATGATACGCCTGAATCAGTTTTTCAAGAGCAGTGGAATACAAAGCATTTTTGAAATAATACTCCCCGAAGTTGTTAAGATTATAGCCGAGTTCTTCCATGTTGCCGGAGTTTTTCGCGATAGCATTTGCCTGCTGCAGATAATAGAATGAGGAGTCTAAACGGCCAAGATTTCCATAAATTATCCCGATATAATCAAATAATAGTCCTTTTGATTTTTGACTGCCCGTCTTATTAATTACCGAAAGTGCTAAAAAACCATACCGGAGTGCATTTTGCGGATCACTACTGCGCTTTTCGAAACACAGCGCGGAGAATTTTTCAATCTGTTTATTCTCATCCAGTTTTTGTATAGCTATTGTAAGGCTATCCTGAGGCAGGATCACTGTATTTATTAAAACGGCAATAATAATGCTATAAAAAAATCGTTGCATTATACTTTAAAGATAAAAAATTCACCTACGTTATTTATTATCGAACATTTCAAAAATTACTTGATAGCAATAGTAAACAAATTGAAGTTTTACTTTCCTTACTATCATTCCCAGAACTGAATGTCACATTTAAAACAGGAGGTTTAAACAAATGGCTGCCCCATTTGCGAGCAGCCATTTTATAGAACTGTCTAATCCTTACATCACCAAAGCCATAATGGCTTTTTGGACGTGTAAACGGTTTTCTGCTTCATCAAATACAACCGAATTCGGTGAGTCAATGACGGCATCAGTAACTTCTTTGCCGCGGTAGGCTGGCAGGCAGTGCATAAAAAGATAATCTTCTTTTGCATTTTTCACCATCGCTTCGTTAACCTGGAAGTTCGCGAATGCTTTATCACGGTCACTTGCCTCGCCTTCCATTCCCATGGAAGCCCAGACATCCGTGTAAATTACATCCGCATCTTTAACTGCTGCAACCGGATCGGGAGTAATAACAACTTTACTGCCGTGGTATTTGGCATTCTGTTGTGCATTAGCCATGATTTCTTTATTGGGTTGATAGATATCCGGTGTCGCGATTACAACATCCATACCGACTTTACTGCAGCCGTTAAGAATACTATGAGCCATGTTATTGCCGCCATCCCCAACGTAAACAAATTTTAATCCTTTAAGAGTCTGTTTTTTCTCAAGAATCGTAAATAAATCCGTTAATACCTGACAAGGGTGCAACAAATCAGTTAAACCGTTAATAATGGGAATAGTACCATACCTCGCAAGGTCAACAACTTCCTGATGATCGAATGTACGGATCATGATACCGTCAAGATATCTTGAAAATACTTTCGCGGAATCTGAGATGCTTTCTTTTTTGCCAAGATGTATGGTCTTGCCATCGAAAAACATACCGATACCACCTAATTCATACATACCGACTTCAAAAGAAATACGTGTTCTTGTGGATGGTTTCGAAAATATCATTCCCAATTTTTTACCTTCAAGCAAGCGGTGAGGCTCGCCGGAAAGTCTTTTAAGTTTCAGCAATTTTGCTAATTCAAAAATCTGATAGACTTCTTCAATAGACAAATCATGAATGGAAATTAAGCTTTTCCCTTTCATATTTACCGACATACAAAAACTCCTTTATTTAGTTATAATTGTACCATTTGCAAGATTATCAAGACCGTTCACATCAGTGATGATTGCTCTTGTGCCGCCTGAACTGACGAACTCAACAGCAGCAAGCACTTTCGGCCCCATACTTCCGGCCTCGAACTGGCCTTCGTTAAAGTATTTTTGGGCTTCGTCAACGGTCATCGTGTCCAGAAATTTTTCATCCGGTTTCCGGAAATTAACCGCCACTTTTGCAATATCAGTAAGGATAATTAATTCATCCGCGCCAATATTACGCGCCATAAGCGAAGCGGCAAGATCTTTATCGATGACTGCCTCAACGCCGTGGAGCTGGTTATCGGTTTTTATAACCGGAACACCGCCGCCGCCGCCTGCAATAACCAATTTACCCTGCAATGCTAATTGTATAATGGTATCAGTATTAAAAATGGCTGTTGGCCGGGGCGAGGGAACAACCCTTCTCCATCCCCTGCCGCGGGCATCTTCTTTAAACTTCCAGTTATGTTTAGCAGCAAGAAAATCAGAATCCTCCTTCGTGTAATACGGACCAACCGGTTTCGTGGGTTTCAGGAATGCAGGATCGTTACTATCAACTAGAACCTGTGTTACTAATGTAATAACTTCCTTGTTGATACCCTGCTCGGCAAGTACATTCCGCAACTGCCTTTCAATCAAATATCCAATACCGCCCTGAGAATCGGCGACACAAATATCCAAAGGCATTTTGGGAATGCTGAAATCTTTGTTGCCGGCCTCATTACGTAACAAGATATTTCCAACCTGCGGACCGTTTCCGTGCGTGATAATTAATGATTCAAATTCCGCAAGCAGTTTAGCAATACATTTGGCAGTTTGGTAGGTATTAAATTCCTGCTCTTCTATCGAACCTAATTGGTCGCCCCGGAGGAGAGCATTTCCTCCGAGGGCTACAACTACCATTTTCTTCATAAAAAGTGTTTGTCCCGCAAGATTTTTTTCACGGTAATTTCACCTTTTTCTTCCAGATCATACTGAACTCTGGTATGAGGTTTGTTGATCTTGATTAAACGGCCCAGATCAATGGGTGTTCCAATGATGACTGAATCACATTCGGTATTATTAATACTCTCCTCCAGATCCTGCAATTGCTGATCGCTATACCCCATAGCCGGCAGTAAAACACCGATGTTGGGATATTTGGTGAAGGTATCGGTGATAGTACCAACGGTGAACGGGCGGGGGTCAACAATTTCCGCGGCGTTAAATTTCTGCGCGGCAACTGTTCCAGCACCATACTTCATTTCGCCATGGGTTAATGTCGGACCGTCTTCTACAACAAGTACCCTTTTCCCGGTTATAATTTCAGCGTTATCAACGGTAATTATTGAGTCTCCGTCTATAACCTGCGCACCCGGATTAACAGCAGCAATATTTTTGCGTACCGTAGCTATATCTTCCGGTTTAGCCGAATCGATCTTGTTGATAACAACCACATCTGCTAAAAGCAGTGCAGTGTTACCCGGATAGTACCGCAGTTCGTGCCCGGGGCGGTGCGGATCGACTACCGTGAAGGTAAGGTCTGATTCATAAAAAGAAATATCGTTATTACCGCCATCCCAGATGATAATATCTGCTTCTTTTTCAGCCTCTCTCAGGATTGCTTCATAATCAACACCGGCATAAATAACTCCGCCGCTGGCAATATGCGGTTCATATTCTTCAATTTCTTCGATAGTACACTTGTGAAGCTGTAAATCTTCAAGCGAACCAAAACGTTGAACTTTCTGCTTGACCAAATCACCATAAGGCATAGGGTGCCGGATCGCGACAACTTTTTTACCTGCCTCACGGAGCATAGTGGTGATTTTTCTTGATGTTTGAGACTTACCGGCACCGGTTCGTACTGCAACAATAGCAATAACGGGTTTGGTGCTTTTAATCATGGTTTCCTTCGCTCCCAGCATACGGAACGAAGCACCGGCCGCATTAACTAATGCAGCCTTAGTCATCACATATTCAAATTTTACATCTGAATACGAGAAAACTACTTCATGAACGTCTAACTCTTTAATCAGCTGAGTGAGTTCAGATTCATCATAAATCTTAATTCCTTCAGGATAGAGTTTACCGGCTAATTCCGGCGGATAAAGTCTCCCGTCAATATTGGGTATTTGCGTTGCCGTAAA
>JACPGF010000060.1:13374-23089 GCA_016182615.1 Ignavibacteriales bacterium | reverse complement strand
GTCTTTGCCTTACGCAGTCATCACGGAGCATGTGGCATTATTACAAAATGAGAGTGTGGAGTTTAAAATCGCGGGCAGCAATCTTGATGTGCTTGTTGGTAAAAAGAATGTTGCACTTATGGATGACATCTCGCTGGTTGATTTAACATATAATATTGCCCAGCCGGGAAACAGAGTCGCAAAACGGGGTTTTGATATTATCGTATCGCTATTTTTGTTAATAGCTTTGCCATTCGTTACTTTAGCTTCACGAAAACTGAGAAATAATATGTATTTCAAAAAAATGAGGTCACTTCTGAGGTATAGTTTTTCAGGCAGTTACAGTTTAGTTGGCCCAAGGCCTTCAACCGTTGAGCACGCAGCATTGGGTAAACCGGGTGTTACCGGTTACTGGTTTACTGAAAATGAACCCGAGGAAAATTATAAGAAATTAGATGTTTTTTATGGTAAGAACCAAAGCCTTTGGCTGGATATAGAAATACTTACCAGAACTTTTTTGATTTTAGTGAAAGGAAATTAAGCTATGGCAAAAGCAATACTTGATTTTGAAAAACCGATTAATGAACTTGAAGCAAAACTTATCGAAATGCGTAATGTTTCGGATGGGCTCCATATCGAAAAGGAAATTGGCATTATCGAGGAGCAGGTACAGGCTCTTAAGCTAAATATTTATAAAAACCTAACTCGCTGGCAGCGTGTACAACTAGCCCGGCATCCTGAACGGCCTTATACCCTTGATTATATCTACCTGATAACCCGTGACTTTATCGAGTTGCATGGCGACAGGTATTTTAAAGATGACAAAGCAATTGTTGGCGGATTTGCCAGAATAGATGAACACAAGGTGATGATAATCGGCCACCAAAAGGGAAGAGATACAAAGTCTAACGTCTTCCGGAATTTTGGTATGCCTAATCCGGAAGGTTACCGGAAAGCATTGCGGTTAATGAAACTGGCAGAAAAATTCAACAAGCCAATCATCACTTTTCTTGATACTCCGGGAGCCTATCCTGGTCTTGAAGCCGAAGAGCGGGGACAGGCCGAGGCGATTGCCCGCAATCTGTTTGAAATGAGCCAGCTTCGTGTGCCGGTTATTGTTGTTGTAATTGGTGAGGGAGCAAGTGGCGGGGCACTTGGAATAGGAGTTGGAGACCGTATCCTTATGCTGGAAAATTGCTGGTACTCTGTTATCAGCCCAGAATCGTGCTCGAGTATTTTGTGGAGGAGCTGGGATTACAAAGAACAGGCAGCAGAAGCTCTACGCCTTACCGCGTCTGACCTGTTACCGCTGAAAGTGATTGACCGTATTGTGCCTGAACCTTTAGGCGGTGCGCACAAAAACCATGACGAAGCTGCTGCTATTTTGAAGGCTGTTTTAAAAGAAGAGCTCAGCCAGTTAATAAAAATTAAACCTGAAAAACTCATAGAACAACGGATTGCCAAGTTCGAAAAAATGGGACAGTTTGTTGAATAGGAGTTAATTGAATTTTATGATGAAAGGTAAAACAACCCTCAGGGTGCGGTATGCCGATACCGACCAAATGCGTTTTGTATATAACGGAAAATTTTTTGAATACTTCGAGGTTGGAAGATCCGAGCTTCTCCGGGCTAACGGATTAACTTACAAGCAAATAGAAGAAAACGGCTACTATATGCCTGTCCGGGAAATAAAGATTGAGTTTAAAACAGCAGCTTTCTACGATGAGGAGTTAGAAATTGAGACATGGGCAGAAAAACTCCCTGCTCCACTAATGCATTTACAGCACCGTGTGCGCAGTGTTGAACGGGATGTAATTATTTGTGAAGGCTATATTGACCTTATTTTTGTTCGTGCTGAAACCGGCAGAGCCTGTAAACCACCCGAGTTTTTTATCAATGCCATAAAGGAGTATTATGACTGATGCAATAATTCAGCAGGCTGTTGTTACGGCTTTAACCGAGGACCTTGGCAATGAAGATATAACAACCAATGCAATTTTTGCTTTGAGTGATATGGCGGAAGGATTCTTTTGGGCAAAAGCCGATGGTATTGTTGCAGGACTTGAAGTTGCCGGTGCCGTGTTCAGGCACCTTGATAGAAACATCGTTTTTGAGCCGTTGACAGCAGATGGCAGTAAAGTTGAAAAAGGAACCCGGATTGCCACGATTAAAGGTCCCGCTGGAGAAATTCTTGCCGGTGAAAGAACCGCGCTGAATTTTTTACAAAGGATGAGCGGGATAGCTACTGCCACCGGTATTTATACAGCATTGGTTGCCGGAACCGGCACTAAAATACTGGACACCCGTAAAACTGTTCCCGGTTTACGTTTATTGGACAAACTTGCCGTCAGGCTTGGCGGCGGTGAGAATCATCGTATTGGTTTATACGATATGTTTTTGATAAAAGACAACCACATTCAGGTTGCCGGGTCACTATCCGAAGCGGTGAAACGGTGTATTGCATACAGAGATGAGAAATATCCCGGATATAAAATTGAAGTAGAGACAGAGTCTTTTGAACAGATTCAAGAAGCCTTACAATTCCCGGTTGATATTATTATGCTCGATAATTTTTCACCCGATGAGATAGTTAAAGCGGTAGCCCTTATAAACGGCAGAGCAAAAACCGAAGCTTCCGGCGGAATAACGCTGGATACGGTACGGGCGTATGCTGAAGCAGGTGTCGATTATATTTCCATTGGCGCGCTTACACATAGTGTAAAGGCTCTTGATATTTCTTTAGAACTGAACGTTTAGTAAAATGTCATCGAAATTGAAGCGGTTGGCAAAGGACACGGTGCTTTATGGCATCAGTACCATTGTTGGCCGGTTTATCAATTTTATACTTGTTCCGGTTTATACAAATGTTTTTGCTCCTGCTGAATACGGGATAGTAGCGAATGTGTACGCCATTATCGCGCTGTTTAATATTGTCTTTTTGTTTGGCATGGATACCGCGTATCTGAAATATGCCGGAATGAGCAGCGAAGAAGAACGTCCCAAGCTGTTTGTTCAGGCTTTCTATACCATTCTTTTTACCGATTTGCTTGCCGCTTGCATAATTATCGTGTTTTTTGATAAAGTTACTCTTTTAATGGGTGTGCCCGCCTCGCGTGGAATTATCGTGTATTACACGGTTGCTATCCTTATTATCGACGCGGTTACATCTTTGCCTTTTATCGCGCTGCGTTTGCAGAAAAAAGCATTACGTTTCTCGATGATAAAGCTGGCGAATATTGGCATAACTATCGTACTGAACATTGTTCTGATAGTTGTGCTTCATCAAGGGATAGAATCAGTTTTTTTAAGCAACCTTATTGCCTCTGCTATAACACTTGTTGTTTTAATACCCACGATAAGCGAAAATGTTAAAGAAAAATTCAACAAGGAATTATTCATCCGGTTATTTAAGTTTGGGATACCCTACCTGCCCGCCGGTATTGCATCGATGTTTATGCAGGTGATTGACCGGCCGATTGTCGAAAAACTTGCTGGAATGAAAATGCTCGGCATTTATCAGGCAAATTACCGTTTGGGAATTTTTATGATGCTCTTCGTTTCGATGTTCCAATATGCCTGGCAGCCATTCTTTTTGGAAAACGCGAAGGACGAGAAAGCAAAACCCTTGTTCGCATCGGTGTTTACTTATTTTACTGCCACAGGTTCTTTTCAAGGGATAAGCCTCATCGGCAAAGAATACTGGAGTGGACTGCCGATTGTTCCCGTTGTACTGCTCGCTTATCTGTTTAATGGATTCTACGCTAATTTTGCCGCCGGGTTATTTATTAAAGAAAAAAGTGTTGCCTTTCCGGTAATTTTAGGAATTGGGGCTATATCTAATGTAGCCGTGAACCTTATACTAATTCCCGTAATGGGAATAATGGGAGCCGCGCTTGCAACACTATTTAGTTACGCCTTAATGGCTTTGCTTTTTTATATTATTTCAAACAGGCACTACCCGATACGCTACGAGTACATGAAATTGGGTATAATAGTAATTTTAACAGCCGGTGCCGAACTGCTGTATTATATATTCATCCCGGGTTTACAACAAAAAATATTATATAAAACCCTCCTGTTGGTTGTGTATATCGCGGCATTGTTCGTGTCCGGCGTATTCTCCAAACAAAGCGTACATTTACTTAAACGGAAACCAGTGCAGCGGTAAGCACCGGTTGATTAACAGAAAAACAATACATGGAACTGATTTTCTTTTTGGTTAGACGATTTAACGCGGCAAGAAAAGCCACGGGCGGTTTTTCACTGTTCTCGGGAATTGTTATTTCCGGTATAGCAGTTGGCACCGCGGCTCTTATTATCACGTTAACTATTTTGAAAGGATTTGAATTTGTTTTACGTGACCGTTTAATTAATCTCGATTCTCATATTCAGATTATCGCGCACGGCTCACTTTCATTACGAAACATAGACAACCTGATACCGCAAATTAAAAAAACTCTCGGGGACAATGTTGTTTCGACATCGTATTATCTTGATAGATATGTACTTGCAGGACACGGTCGTAAACGTGAAGGTATAACCATGCGTGGAATTACTGCAACATATTTTGACCAGAAGCTTTCAATAAAACCCGTTGCCGGCAGCCTTTCGCTTAACAAAGACGGAACGATGGTAATGGGAAAATATCTCGCGCAAAGAATGTTTGTTAAACCCGGTGACAAGGTGACGGTATTCGCCTTAAAACGGGCTGCTGTGCCGGATGCAGATAACCCACCGATACTTGAGCAGTTTACCGTTACGGGAATTTTTGAAAGCGGTATCGCGCAGTTCGACGACCAGTGTATTTACGTACCCATTAAACAGGTTGCGCGCATGTTTGAACTGGATGAAAATGCTGCAAGTAATATAGAAATACGATTATCCTCTGCCGACAGCATTGCTGCCTGTGCAAAAAGGCTTAAAGAAGTGCTGCCGCCAACCGATGCAGTTGTTGATATATACCAACTGTACCCCCAGATTTTTACATGGATTGAACTGCAAAAAAAACCAATCCCTATTATACTAAGTCTTATTGTGCTTGTCGCGGTGTTTAACGTTATTTCGGTTACCCTTATGCTGGCATTGGATAAAAACAAGGCCATTGGTATATTGCGCACACTTGGCGCGCCCCGCAGAGTTATCGGGGTGCTGTTTTTTCTGCAAGGAGTTTATTTGGCTTTTATCGGAATTTTTATTGGTAATGTTTTGGCTTATACGTTATGTACCCTGCAGATGAAGTATAACATAATCACATTACCTTCGAGTATATATTTTACCGCGACAGTTCCCATGCTTATCGAGCCGGGTTCATTTTTGCTTGTTTCTGCTGTCGGCTTTATCATGTCGGTGCTCGTTTCCGTTTTACCGGCATATATTGCAAGCAGATTCTCACCGGTTACCACTTTGAGGTTCCAATGATAAACGCTGAATTATTTATTGCATTCCGGTACTTTTTCTCGCGCAAGAAACTTAATTTTATTACCATTATTTCATATCTCTCTTTTGGGGGAATAACCATTGGTGTTGCCGCCCTTATAATTGTTATGTCGGTATATAATGGTTTCTCAGGGCTTGTTTCATCATTTTTAATAAGCCTCGATCCGCACATACGGGTTGAAGCTGTTTCACCCAAAGGGGCAGAACAAATACCTGCAATTTATGATACTCTTACCGCGACACTGCCCGGTGCCCATATAACCCGCTATGCATCCGGAAAGGTTTTAATATTCAGTGGCAGGCGGTATCAAATATTTGAAATAATGGGGGTTGAACGGCATGCTCTCAATTCAGTGTATGGCATACAACAGTATATGGTTGCCGGGGAAAAGCCGGCACCAAATGATGACGGTACAGGGGTAATTGGCGGTTACGCGCTAATGGATTGGTTTGATGTTCTTCCCGGTGATACGGTAACAGCAGTATCGCCAAGAGGGTTGGAAAGTGCTTACCTGAAAGGCGGGCTGCCGCTTTCGGCAAAGCTGCATTTCGTGGGAGCCTTTAAATCGGGGAATAACAGTTATGACGCGGGAACGATATTTTGTGATTTACCCGTTGCGCAGATGCTGATGGAATATGGCGATAATTTTCAGGGTTATGAAATACGCTTAAACTCATTGGATGAGGCAATCCCCCTTGCAGAAGTATTGCAGGAAAAATTTAACAAAGAGGATATATCGGTTAACACGTGGTACGATTTGCACAAGCAATTGTTTACTGTTATGAAAATAGAAAGAATGGCAGCAATGGTTATCCTTTCGCTTATCGTAGCTGTTGCCGTTTTTAATATACTCGCTTCACTCGCCATGTCGGTAATCGAAAAGAAGAGAGATATTGGCATTCTGCAGGCTATGGGTATGCATCCTTCCAGAGTAAAAAAAGTGTTTGTTTACCAGGGAATAATAGCAGGTGTTATCGGAACACTTTTGGGTTTTGCTATTGGGCTGCTTGTGTACTGGCTGCAAATAACCTATAAAATCTATCCGCTTGATCCAACCCGTTTTAAGATAGACGCGATGCCAATGCAGATTGAATGGCTTGATTTTGTTGTTACCGGTTTTATAGCGGTCGGGTTAAGCATACTTGCTTCACTTATCCCGGCAAAACGGGCGGCTTCTATTAACGCGCTTGATGCAATACGCTGGGAATAGTTATGGCCTTACAACTCCAATATAATTATAGGAGTTGTTATCTGCCAAAGTCAAATCGCTAAAATCAACAAACAAATCACCGTTCAGGTCGGTATTCACATATCCGGATGTAAAATTAAAAGAATCGTTGTCAATAAGCGTTAAATCGGAAAAATCGATAAAACCATCTTGGTTAACATCGCCTGAATACATGCAATATTTTCCGGATTTGAAGATGGTATTAGCTCCATATGTTGCATTTCGTGATCCGGTAAAATCGTATGATGACGAAGAATTATTAAAATAAACCGCGGTACCACTCCAAAGATCAATCGAATTCCGGTGCCTGATAACAACATAGTAACCGGTATTGTTGGCAATATTATAGAAGTGAAAAACAGCACTGCCTTGCGGTGTTAAATATTGTTTGTCATTACCGAGCAGTGAGTACGGACTGCTCATTTCATGCAATTCAGCAACAAGGGTATCACTTGTCGCTACAACTCCGTTCCATAATCCTTCAGGCACTGCGCTTACCGTCATGGTAAATACATCTCCTGCAAGAGGATGAAATCTATCACTTATGGTGAACCATCCTGCCGCCGGGGCAAGAAATGATACTGTATGAAAATCTGATGACCGAACCAAGGTTTGCTGTTTACTCCACGAAATACCCGAGTTAAGGCTCATCCAAACTTCGGGCGGGTTTTGTGCGTTAAAAACTTTCCCGTTATCACATCCACTCTGCCAATGAAGCAGAATGGTATCTGCTATAGATGAGTTTGTTGTTGTTTTCCAAACCGCGGCTATACTTTGATTATGAGTTGATTGGATTGGTGTGCCTGTCACTCGTTCGATACGTATTGTGGCAGCATCAGTCGTAGCCGGAAAAGCAAGCCCCAAGAATCCTGAACCGAGTTGGTTTTTCTGCCGGTAGCCCATGACAGCATTGCCCGATATATATGCAGAGTTATTCTCAGCAGGAGGAAGTGAAGATGCCAAAAAAGTAAGGGAATGTGTTCCCGTGTTCAGTTGTGAACCGGAACACTCAACTGTACCTGCCACCGAACAGTCTGCCGATAGAATAACAGGCCGTGTGCCCGTTACACGTATAGTGTGAATAATAGTATTTGTCGGCATTTCCTGCCCTGTAATAATTGCACTGTCCGTATTTGCATATGCAAGATAATTGGCGGATGAAAATACGGGGGAATTATTTATTGATCCCCCGTTATACCGCACAATACCGGCACTGTCAAGGAGAGAAAGTGCAATATTACTTGTGTTAAAAAGTCCTTTCTTCAGGATAAGTTCTCTAGATACGGTGCGGTTAAACGGCAGATTGACACCATGTGAGTTGTCTATGGTAATCCGGCCCGGACCCTGATCTGCCGGCCACTCCGCGATTTCGACATTTTGCGTAAGTGTATCGCTTTCATAGGCAAGCCCGGCTGTATCACTATAGCTTATTGCAAAACTATTTGCTGTAATAAAGGCCGAACCCCGCATTACTAATTCAGAGTTAATGGCAACCGGTACAGTTAGTTTCCTGCTGCCCTTTCCCGATAATATCAGGCGGTAATACGTGGGAAGATACGGGCTTAAAACCTGTTCTTCACCGGAGTTTAGTGCATAATGAATATTGCCGTTAAAGGTGAGCGAGGAAGGGATGGACATATTGAGCGCTTCGTTAATAAAGTTACCATCACGGTCTAACCGTAAATGTAAAGAGGAGTGCCACACGTTGATATTTGTTTTGTAGATTAAATTCCCGCCAGCTTTTACCCGTATGGTATCCGCGTTCAAAACTTTCGATTGCCACCCATTGTTGATGGTAACCATTCCACCTTGCTCGATGTCTATCCCACCGAAATTGAGGCGGTTTGCTTGGCTGCATACCAAATTTAATGTTCCAAAAACTCTCCATTTTCCGGTACGGCTTGAATCGGCCGAAGTGATAGAGCCACGGCGGATATAAGAGGAGCCCCCTGCAATAGTTAGTGTTCCGGCTTGATGGACAATAAAAACCGCACGTGTAGGACTGTTTTGTAAATCAACTGTTTCTATATCATCGGTCGCGGCAAGCTCAAAGGTGCCGCTAATAACTTCAAGCTTGGATCCGATGCCAAAGCGCATATTTGTTCCCGAAGTAATTACTTTACCAGCCGTTTTGTCGATAACTATTTCGGGAAAAGAAGTGGCAGTTTCGGCAGAACTCCAGCCACTGAGCAGTTGAATTGCTTTGTTTCCCTTGAAAATAATCTTAGCACCATCGGTCCATTGGGCTATGGCATGATGTGAACCTGAAAACAAAGTGAAATTGCCGAAAATGGATAGGATTGATTGGGTGGTGGTGAAAGCGAGTTGTGAAGAGAGGGATAGGAAATAAAGATCACCACAGGCCGCATCATTAGCGGAAATGGAAATCACGTGCCAGGTTGCGATAATAACCGAGTCGCTTTGTGTTGGAATAATGCCCCCCGCCCAAGTCGCGGGGCTATTCCAATTGCCGCTATTAACAGATAAAATCGTGCGGCTGTGAAGTGTAACTAAGAAACCGCACATGCAAAAAATCAAAATATGAATCTTGATCATGGTTCCACCTTGCTCAATCCACCAATAATTAGACACAACTTTCCCGGTTTGTGCATCCGTGGTACCGGACCCACAAAATGAAATTTACGGGTTTTGCAGGAAAAATGAAAGGTAGCTGAGAAAAAAAAGGAATTAAAAAAGGAATTAATTATAGAGCTTTAGCAAAAACCGACTCACTCCCTCTTATGTTGTTTTTCTCAACACGCTATATTAAATATTTTTTATATTTTGATAGTCTTGTTAATCGGGATTTTTACCTGTCGTGCAAAGGGGGCTTATTTATTAATAAAAAACATTGTAAAAACGTAAATAAATGCGGGTGCATTGCACAAATTTATATCCGTATTATTATAGTCAAAAATATATCAATAAACTTTCTCTTTAATAAAGGAAGGTGGAGGCATGAGAATATTTACCATAACAATGACATTATTTCTTTTCGTTTTGGCCGGAAACGGCTTTGCACAATTATGGCCCCCGGAGGGACTGAATATGCCCGGAGCATGGAACTCCTG
>JACPGF010000060.1:0-13356 GCA_016182615.1 Ignavibacteriales bacterium | reverse complement strand
AACCCCCCTGCCACAGGCAGTGTATTCGGTGGAATACAGGTTTCTGGCGGAACAGTACTCGTGGACAATTCTCTTGCAACCGGGCGTTACCGGACACGCATTAACGTGCAGGCAGCCGGTGGAGATGTGCTTCCCGGAACATACGAATTTTTATTCACCAGCGGTCCTACAGGCAGCCCTTGGGGAAATAAATGGGCTGGTGTTACGGTTATTACTGATTCACTGCAAACTTATTTACATAATACCGGAGCAAACAACTCGATAACATTAAGTGCCGGTTATTATTCGGTTAACTTCCGCGATGCAGGCTATACTGGAACGGATGCTATTTTTATG
Organism: Ignavibacteriales bacterium; assembly: GCA_016182615.1. GTDB lineage: Bacteria > Bacteroidota > Ignavibacteria > Ignavibacteriales > Ignavibacteriaceae > JACPGF01. Next base: position 13,020 of record JACPGF010000060.1, on the reverse strand, counting down.
AAAACCTCCGCTGTTCCTGTTACTATTGACTCTGTTTGGGGGCACCCATCCACCACAGTGATGAATAATCCGGTTACGGTTAATGTTAAATTGAATGAGACCAAATCTGCCGAGGAGCGTGTTTACCTCAGATATTCCACAGACAATTTTTCAACTTCTTCTGCCGTGGAAATTACCAATTTTGATTCGGGTACAAAAACCGGAACCGCGATCATCCCCGGACAGAGCAGCCCCGGAACCGTTGTTAAGTTTTATGTTATCTCAACAACAATTGCCAGTTCGCGATGGGGATCACAAAATGTGGATTTGTTTACACTTAATCATAAGAAGAATGGCAGTGAAAATTTTTCGTATGAAGTACAGCCCATTACAAGCATCGCTGCCGGGAACTGGTCTTCTAATGCAACATGGAATACCGGCGCTGTTCCTCCTTCCGGTTCAATTGTAACCATTAACAGTAATGTTGCACTCGATGCCGATGTGACACTTTCGGCCTTAACCATCAATTCGGGAATGACATTTACAGCGAGCGATGCGACTCCCCGTACATTAACCATAGCATCCAATGGAACACTTACCAATAATGGTACATTTACTCACGGGAACGGGACGGTTTCTTTTGCAGGCAATGGGTTTATAACAGGAACAATAGTATTTAATAATGTCATTTCTGCCGGCGGAGTAAATTTTGGAACTGCTGCAACTATTAACGGTACCCTGACCTTTAACGCGGGTGCATGGGCAAACACCAATTCACCGTTTTACGGAACCGGTTCAACCCTGAAATATAACACGGGGGGAGCCTATGGCAGATACCTCGAGTGGAAAGACACCACCGGTGCCGGATACCCGTACAATGTGCAAATCAGCAATGCAACCACTCTCGATTTAGGCAACGGCGGCACCAATGTCGAGCGCCGGATCGCGGGTAACCTAACGATTGATTCAGCAAGCGGTCTTACCATGGATTCGCTTTTGAATAAGATGACAGCCCCTTTAATTGTTGGAGGTAATGTTGTCAATAATGGCAGATTGCTGCTTTCAAGTATTCTTGGCGGCGATTTAAGAGTTGCAGGCAACTTTGCCAATAATAATTATTTTACAACCAATGGCCGGGAACTTGCATTAAACGGGTCAGCCGGGCAGCAATTCTCAACATCCCCGGCCTCGACGACTGTCCTCGATTATATTAATATTGCGGATACGATGGGTGTTACCGTTACTTCTGCCGCGGGTAATTTATTAACCGTCAATTCACGTCTCCGTTTTTCAGCAGCAAAGGGGTTGTTTACCATTACCGGTGATACCCTTGTATTAGGAAGTGCAGCTACCTTGGAAAATGAAGGAACGGATAAATACGTTGTAGGAAACCTGCGCACAACCCGTTCAGTTGGCACTTCTGCTAATACTTTTGGCGGCATTGGTGTTACCCTTGCTGCAGGTACAGACCCCGGAGATGTAACAGTAACCCGCTACACGGGCACACAAGGCAGGGTTACCGTTGGCAGCTATTCGGGTATTAACCGTCGGTGGAATATTTCGAACTCGGGTTCGCAGTCTTTTGATGCAAGAGACCTCAGCCTTTCCTGGGTATCGAATGATGATAATGGAAAACTTTTAACAAAGGCACAAGTATATTCAGGAAACGGCAGCACATGGACTGCTTTAGGTGCACAACAGGATGTTTCTGCCACACGGCTTGCTACGGTTTCTGTAACTTCACTTGGCAGTTTTACCGTCAGCGATTCTGCAAGTCCGCTCGTACCTTCTTTATATACCCTTTCTGCTACCGCGCTCATCGAGGGATTATGGAACGGCACCACAACCGTGCAGGACACTTTAACTGCTGAACTACATCTGGCAACCTCGCCTTATACACTTGTTGCCACGGCAAGAGCTTTTTCGTCAACAGCGGGTGTATTAAGTTTTAGTTTCAGCGGCATTCAAAACGGAACAAATTATTATCTCGTAATAAAACACAGAAATTCAATAGAAACATGGAGTGCAAACCCTGTTAGTTTCACGGCATATTCATTAAGCTATATTTTTACAACCGCAGCTACACAGGCTTATGGCAGTAACCTTGCCTTGGTAAGCGGTAAATACTGCATCTATTCAGGCGATCCAAATCAGGACGGATTTGTCGATTTTTCAGATTTAACGCTTATTGACAATGATTCCTACAACTTTGCTTCAGGATATCTGGTTACCGATTTGAACGGCGATTTATTTGTTGATTTTACTGATTTAACAATTTGTGACAACAACTCGTATAATTTTATTGGTGTTGCATCCCCGTTAACCTCACCAGTTAAACGGCGCAATGTTAAACAGGTTCCGGTGAACTCTATCACAGAATAAAGGATCAGAAATAGTTTCTTATAGGCAAAAGGCTGTGCAGTTTTTGCACAGCCTTTTGCCGTTTAAACAAGAGTTTTTTTTAATAAAGAATGAATAGTTAAGGCAAAAGGCAGGTAGGCAAAGAGAATTATAATCACGGATCTGTGAGAAATTGATGCTGAAATGCTCTGGTTTACTCGACTCAGATTTTACCCCGGTGATGCATTTTAGGATGAATTTTGCTTTTCGCAACAACAAATGACTAAAAAGTTTTAACTTATACTAACATCTTAACTAAACCCATAAAAAAACTTTTCACTTTTTTAATTTATTTACCGCTTATGAAAAAACCTGCACGAATGTTTCTTGCTGTCGGGTGAAGGCGGGTGCATAATTTAAAATTCAAAATTCATAACTCATAATTATTCATTATTCATTCTTCCCCAACATCCGTATTTTGTTTCATCCATTTTTTAACATTTATGTAATGCATGAGTTTTGACTTACAACACAACCGGCGCTTATTTTACTGGCTTTGCCAAATAAGCGGCTGGTGTGCCTATATTGCTATTAATCAGGTAATAACTGTAACTGCCAGCCGTTTTACATGGCGGATGTTTTTTATCGATCTGTATCTTGGTGTTCTTGGGCTTGGATTGACGCACGTTTACCGGTATATCATTGCCACCCGGAAGTGGATTGAACTATCCTATAAAGAAATCATCTTCCGGATCCTGTTTTCAAGTTTTTTCCTCGCCGCGCTTATTATCGGGTTATTATTCTCCATCATGTTCTTTAACAACATGATACCGGTAAATGTTAATATAACCGGATCTGTTACCGTTAACCTGTTTTATGCTTTTTTTGTTATTATTATCTGGTCTCTTTTGTATTTTGGATTTCATTATCTGGAAAATTACCGTACATCCGAAATTGAAAAGCTTGTCTGGGAGGCTGCCGTTAAAGATTTCGAGTTGAAGACTTTAAAAAGTCAGCTTAACCCCCATTTTATGTTTAACGCCATGAACAGTATAAGGGCTTTAATTGAAGAGGATCCGGAGCGCGCAAAAACTGCAATTACACAGCTTTCGAATATTTTCCGTTATTCTTTGCGTATCGAGCGGGTAGAAACCGTTCCCCTTGAAGACGAAATTAAAGTGATTGAAGATTATCTGGCGCTTGAGCTTGTCCGTTATGAAGAGCGGTTAAAGTATTCCATTACCATTGCGCCGGATACGAGAAGCATTGAAATCCCTCCCATGATGCTTCAGACACTGGTTGAAAACGGCATTAAGCACGGAGTAGCGAAAATGCCCGCGGGGGGAGAAATTACTCTAACGGCTTTTGCAAAAGATAACGCCCTTACCATTATCATCACCAATCATGGTGTGTTAAATGAAGATGATGTTAAAAATGCAAAAGGTTTTGGTTTGGCAAACACCAAACAGCGCCTGCATCTATTATATGGCAGCAGGGCGCAGTTTAATTTGTCCAATGAGAATGATAAAGTTGTTGTTAAAATAATTATACCCACAGGAGAAGCAATATGCTAAAAGCATTAATTGTTGACGATGAAAGGCTTGCCCGGAATGAACTAACCCGGTTATTGAACAAGATCAATCAGGTGCAAATAGTTGGTGAAGCGGCAAATGCTGATGAAGCCATGCTAAAGATAGCTGAGCTGCAGCCGGATGTTATATTTCTTGACATTCAAATGCCCGGCAAAACAGGGTTTGACCTGCTTGAGGAACTTGATGCTGTTCCGCATGTTATCTTTACCACCGCTTATGATGAATACGCGTTAAAGGCATTTGAATATAACGCCCTTGATTATTTACTGAAGCCAATTGAAGAAACCCGCCTGCAGGATTCCTTAAAAAGAATCATGCACAAAGAAGAAGAACTGCATCCGCCAGCAGCTCCTGATCATCTGTTAAAAGCAGACGATCAGGTATTTGTAAAAGATGGCGACCGCTGCTGGTTTGTCCGTCTTGAGGAAATCCGCTTGTTTGAATCAGAAGGCAACTATGTCCGTATTTTCTTCAGTGATCAAAAGCCGTTAATTCTACGCACACTCAACTATCTTGATGAGCGGCTTGACCAGCGGACATTTTACCGCGCAAACAGGAAGCATATAATAAATTTAAAATGGATAGAAAACATCGAGCCGTGGTTAAACGGCGGCCTTTTAGTAAAACTGAAAGGCGGGCAAAAGGTTGAAGTCTCCAGGAGGCAATCAATCCGTTTTAAGGAAATGCTCAGTTTATAACAGAAAAATCCGGCTTACGCCGGATTTTTTTTATACAGGTATGGAACAAGCAGGATGACAGAAGCTTCTGCGTGGCAGTCTTCTGTTTATTTTTAGCCTTCTTCTTTTAATCCCAAAGTAAGCAAGAGCATTTCAGCCCTGCTGTAAGAAATTTAATAACTCATATTACGCGAAATTGGGCTAATGCCTGAAAATCTTTGCGCAGGATATCCCCAACTTATAGTATCCATGCCATTTCAAAAGCCGGAGTAATTGAACACTTTGTAGTTTAAAAGTTATAACATTTAAACTTTCCCGGTTTTTCAGGGTTGTGTTAAAACTCAAATTTTTCAAAAATATATTTCGATGGTGGGCTTAAAGCAAAGAATAAAAGTGCCTAATAAGAGATTTTAGTACAGCCTCTTATATCTGGGATCAACAACAAAAGCAATGAGCATCATCCTAAATAGCGCAACATAAATTCATCAGGTACAAGTTCAAAATCGGTGGCATTTATTTATAATGAAACCCGATAAATATGCTCTAACCTCAGACTTTTAGTCTAAGGTTTTTTGTACCGACTCGTTTTGGCTTTAGCCATGACTTTTTATTGCATCCCTCAATAAGTGAAAGTTTTAAAGGACATAGGAAGCTCCCCATGATTCTGTGTCGTCGTATATAGATTTTCATTTGTTATCAATCCGGTATTAATTTACAAGGTGCTGTTAACTCGAAAGATATATGTGTGTAAAATTTCCCCTTAATATTTTGCCACCGATTTTGAACTTGAACCATTCATCACTCATCACTCAAAACTCATAACTAATAATTGTTCTTACGGAATTCATAAAAATCATTACATTTCAGATTGAAAATCTTTTGAATACCCGTTTTAATAAGGCACATTGATGAAAAAAGAAGATCAGCTTCATATAGAAGATGTTTTCGCGAGCAGGATACGAAAGTTTCAGAAACTGATGCGGTATAAAATCCGTGATATACTTCTTGTTTCAAGTATGTACGATTATTACCTTTTTGAAGAGGACGGCAGGCTCTATGAACTTATAAGGCAGGAATACCAGACACTTAACCTCAGCCAGGCACCAGAAATAACCCATGTTACTACCGGCACCGAAGCGCTCGATATAGCGCTTATGGAAGACCGGTTCGACCTTGTTATCGTAACCCTTCATATAGAAGATATGCACCCTGTTAAATTTACGCAGATGATGCGGCAGGCCGGGCAAAATATGCCCATTATCCTGCTTGCATACGACAACAAGGAGCGCAAGGAACTTACAACAAATTATGATGCCCAGATATTTGACCGTATTTTTATCTGGCAGGGAGACTACAGGCTGCTTATTGCCATCATAAAGAGCTTTGAAGATAAATTAAATGTTGAAGATGATTCGAAAAACGTTGGTGTGCAATCGATAATTCTGGTAGAAGATAACGTGAAGTTCTATTCTTCATATCTGCCCATCGTGTACCGCGAAATATTTGACCAGTCGCAACGGCTGATAAGCGAAGGTGTAAACCTGACACACAAGTTTTTGCGCATGCGTGCCCGGCCAAAAATTTTACTCTGTACTACCTTTGAAGAAGCCTGGGATTATTTTGAAAAATACCGCGAATACATCCTTGGTGTTATAACCGATGTAAATTTTAAATACAAGGGGAAGAAAGACCCCGAAGCCGGTTTGAAGTTTATCCGCCGAATCCGCGGAGTTCATGAAGATATACCGGTACTGGTACAATCCAGTAACAGTGCCCATGAACTTGCTGCCCGCAGCATGGGTGCCGGTTTTTTACTTAAAGGCTCGCCCCAGCTCCTGCACCTGCTCCGCGAATTCATGCTCGACAATTTTGGTTTTGGAGATTTTATTTTCCGCACCGCGGATGGTAAAGAAGTAAGCCGGGCATACAATTTAAAAACCCTCGAGGAACAATTACAGGTTGTTCCCGGTGAATCGATTGAATATCATGCCGAGCGCAATCATTTTTCAAGCTGGCTTAAAGCCCGTACTGAGTTCTGGTTAGCACAAAACCTGCGCCCCAGAAAGGTGAGTGATTTTTCAAGTGTCGAGGGTCTGCGGCAAGAACTGCTTGCCGCTTTGCGTACCTATTGCGATAGCAGGCAAAGAGGTGTTACAACCGATTTTAACAAGGAAACTTTCGATAAAAAATATGGTTTTGCCCGTATCGGGCAAGGGTCTCTTGGCGGCAAAGCCCGTGGCCTCGGGTTTATTAACACCCTTATGAACAATACCGATATCCGGGGTAGTTTTACCGGAATTGAAATCTATGTTCCCGCGGCACTTATTCTTACAACTGACATTTTTGACCGCTTTCTCGAGGACAACAATCTGCAAAACTTCGCGTATGCCGAAGCTGATGACCAGGAGATTCTCCATAATTTTTTAGCAGACACACTCTTGTCGGCAGAAGTATTTCAAAAGCTTAAAGACTTTTTAACTTTGGTACATGAACCCCTGGCTGTCCGATCCTCAAGCCTGCTCGAGGATTCGCAGTTTCAGCCCTTCGCGGGTGTTTACGATACCTTTATGATACCGAATAACAATAGTGACATCAATATCCGGCTGGAAGAACTCTGTCAAACCATCAAATGTGTTTACGCGTCAACCTTTTTTAAAAAGGCACGCGACTATATGAAATCGACCGAATACCGGCTTGAAGAAGAAAAAATGGCAGTCATTATACAGCATCTGGTTGGCACCACTCATGGTAACAGGTTCTATCCCGATATTTCCGGCGTTGCAAAATCCTATAATTTTTATCCCATTGCTCCGCAAAAAGCTGCCGACGGGATAGCACATGCCGCGCTTGGACTTGGCAAAACCGTGGTCGAAGGCGGTAATACCGTAAGGTTTTGCCCGGCTTACCCGAAACATTTAATGCAGTTTTTCTCGGTAAAAGAAACCGTCAGGTCTGCTCAACAAAAGTTCTACGCGCTTACTCTCGATCAGGTATTCGATCTGCATGCCGATGAAACACCCGATGATCTGGTGAAAGAGTATAAATTGGAAGCTGCAGAACAGGACGGGTCACTAACGTATGTCGGCTCTACATACTCTGCCGAAAATGAAGCGGTTTACGACGGCATCTCGAGGAAAGGGGTACGCGTTGTTACATTTGCACCCATACTGAAACATAATATCTTTCCCCTGAGCGAAATACTTTTAAAACTGCTCGCGATTGGCTCCTGGGGAATGGGGACACAGGTCGAGATTGAATTTGCCGTTGACCTGAACCTGAAGGACGGCGGAATACCGGAATTCGCGATGCTGCAAATGCGCCCGCTGCTTATCAGCGAGGAAACCGAGGCCGTAAAAATTGAGAACCACGAAAAAGATGAGCTGCTCTGCGAAAGCACGCAGATACTGGGCAACGGGGCTTATGATAAAATTTTTGACATTATCGTGGTTGATTACAACAAGTATGAACGGGGGAAAAGCCGGGATGTGGCTGAGGAAGTCGCGAAATTTAACGAGAAGCTTACCGCGGCCCGGAGACCCTATATACTTATCGGAGTGGGGCGCTGGGGCAGTTTGGATCAGTGGCTTGGCATTCCCGTTTCATGGGATCAAATATCGGGGGCTTCGGTAATAGTTGAGTCTGGCTTCAAAGATTTCGCGGTAACACCCTCGCAAGGATCACACTTTTTTCAAAACCTTACCAGTTTCAGGATTGGCTATATAACAATTGACCCGCATCAGAAACTGGGCTTTGTTGATTGGGAATGGCTGGCCGCCCAACCGGCAGTTGAAGAGAAAAAATTTACACGGCATTTGGAGTTTACCCGCCCCGTCAGTGTCAGGTTAAATGGCCATCAGGGTAAAGGCATAATATTAAAGCCAAAGGAGTTGTAGCATGGTATCCAAGAAACTTGTTAATGAATTTTTATCAAACAAACTGATAGCGGTTGTAGGAGCGTCAAGAAATGGCAGGGCTTTCGGGAACTTTGTTATTGCAGAGTTATTAAAAAACGGCTGCACAGTGTATCCGGTTCATCCAAACTGCGCGAACATTAGCGGATTAAAAACGGTTTCTCATATTAAAAATCTGCCTGATGATGTGCATGCTTTGTTTGTTGCCCTTAAACCAGCCGCCACACTTGAAGTTGTAAAAGAGGCAATAGTTAAAGGGATTAAAACAATATGGATACAGCAGCAATCCGAAAGCACCGAGGCCTTAAAATTATGCCGGGAAACTGAAACGGACGTTGTGTACGGGCAGTGTATCATCATGCACTTGCAAAATGTCTCTTTCCCGCACAAGGCCCACCGGTTTATAAACAAAATAACAGGCAAGCTGCCAGTGTAGGAATTAGGAATTATGAATTATGAGTGGAGGCTTACGCCTCGTAAAACTAACCTAACCGGAGGCAAAACGCCGCTATCTTTTCTTGAGAATATCAGTGCCATGTTCCCACATTAGCAGTCATCATTTAGGTGGCAGGTACGCCTTACAAAACTTGCCACAATAAAGCCAGAGAAACCTACTCTGCATACACCATTCATAATTTATAATTCATAATTCATAATTCCCTCAGCCTTGTTTTACCATTTTATTATTTGTATTTTGTTTCTAATAAATCACCCGGATTGAAGGTGCATGTACGGTTAAAGGCTCTCTCCTTGCTTACAGTGTTTTCTTTTTTTGGTCAATCAACGGGTTAAGCAGGGAAAAATTCAGCCCAGAAAAACGGGTTAACAACCTTTTGTACATTTCTTATTCTGCCTTTCATATCCATTTATTTTGAACTATCTATTTTGGGATTTGCTTGAATGCCACCGGCATACATAAAGCCGTAACACGCTGCTTTTTAATTAACCGCCGATTGAAGAAAGTCGGCCATTACCTTGCACGGGATAAATACGTGCTTGAGGGTGTGGTTGGCTTTGAGTTTTGTTGGGATTAGAATACTTTGTCTTTTTTTACTTGAAATAAGCGTTTATATCTTGCATTTTGCTGTTTGCGATTTATAACAAAGGAACGGAAATGTAACTTATAAAATAGCGATGGAATGATTACGAGAAATTGTTAAAATAAAGGAAAATGAAAATGAGTAACACGTCTTCAACAATGGGCTCAGTTTGGAGGAAGTGGGATTTACATATCCACACACCGGCATCTTTCCACTGGAAAGGGGGGCAAACCTTCAAGGAAATGTCTGAGCCGGACAAAGTTAGCGAATGCAAAAAACTCTATGATGCAATTGAAAACAATGATATATGTGCATATGCGATAATGGATTATTGGACTTTTGATGGGTATTTATTATTAAAGAAATACATCAACGATAATTCACTCGTTTTATCTAAAACTGTATTCCCCGGTATGGAACTCAGGATTGAAGCTCCGACAAACTATAGGTTAAATATACACGTCATATTATCCGACCAACTCACACCGCAACAATTGACTGATTTTAAGTCCAAATTGCACATAGGAATTTTAGGTCGCCCAATTTCTGATGAGTCAATTATTGAATTTGCAAAAAAACATGATGCAAGCAAAGCAAAAATACACGGTTATGATGATCCAGCCACTTTAGATGATAAGAAACTTTTAGAACTGGGTTCAAAAACGGTTGAAATTTCGAGGGAGTCTTTTGCTTCCGCACTAAAGACAATTCCTGAAGGAAAAGCTCTAGTTGTAATGCCCTATGATACTTCAGATGGATTAAAAAAACTTGATTGGAAGAATCAACCTTCAGCTGATAATTTTTTTATGCAATTGCCTGACATTTTTGAATCAAGGGATGAAGAATCTATAAATCTTTTTTTAGACATTGTTACTGAAAGCAATAAAAACTTTATTGCTAATTTCCAAAAAACTTTGGGGAATAGACAAAAACCGGTAATTTCAGGGAGCGATGCTCATCGATATTCTGACTACGGAAACTATCCCAGTCGAAAAGCGACATGGATTAAAGCAGACCCGACATTCAATGGATTAAAGCAGATTATGTATGAGCCTCGAAGTCGAGTTTATATTGGCGAATTACCTCCCAAAATGAAAAAGGTTGCAAACTATCCAAATTATTTTATAAAAAAACTCGAAATTAGTAGTATATCAAATGAAAATGAATGGTTTGATAATGTGCAACCAATTGAATTAAATTCAAATTTAATCTCAATTATTGGGAATAAAGGCAGTGGCAAGAGTGCGCTTGCAGATATAATTGGCGCAACAGGAAATGCGCATACTGATAATTTTGAGTTCTTGAAGACGGCAAAATTTCTCAACACAAAATCACATGCAAAATATAGTTCTAGATTACTATTTGCTGATGAGACGGAACTAAAAAAAAGTTTTAGTACGCCCAGCCATAAACCAGACCTACCATCCAGAGTGATATATTTTTCCCAAGCGTTTGTAAATGAACTATGCGAAAAGGAGGATGTCTCAAGGCTAAAGAGTGAAATTGAAAGGGTTATCTATGCCCACATTCCTGAGGAAGAAAGAATGGCAACAAGAAATCTTGATGAGATTTTACTTAAGAAAACAAAATTCATAGACATAGAATTGAGTAAACTTAGAGAAAAGTTAAACGAAATTAATGTTGATATTGTACAAAAAGAGATTTTGCAAAACCCCATTTATTTGCAAAAATTCAAGAATGGATTGGATGAGAAAAAAAAGTTATTTGTAAATTTAGAAGCACAAATGCCAGAAGTTGTGCCACCACCAATCCTGGAATCTGACATCTCAAAGGAAATACAGGCATTAAAGGCTGAAATTATTTCACTTTCTAATGCTTTAACTGAGAAGCAAAAAACAAAGGCAACTGATCTAACATCAAAATATGAACTAGAGGAAATTAAGAATTCTATTCTTCAAAAAGATTCAGAGTTTAGGGAATTTCTGAGTGAAATATGCAATAATCTAACACTGTTGAAATGTGGTATAAACCCATCGGAATTGTTTGAAGTAAAAGTAACAACAGTGCCTATCGAAACAGCTATAAAAATATTTATTAAAAAGAACGAAATAACCATAAAAGAAATTTTAGATATAGAGAATAAGATTAATGAAAAAAATAAAATTGTATTAGAAAAGGAGAAAACAATTGACAGTGAACATAAAATTTACTTATCCTATATAGAAACAAAGAGGCAATTAGAAAATAGACTTAAAGAAATAGACGGTAGTGCGGAGATAAAAGATTCAATAAAATACTATGAAAAGCTCATTGAATATATTACTAACTTTTTACCATCGGCACTAACTGCAAAGTATGAAGAAAGATGCCAAATCGCAAAAAGCATTGTAATGGCGTTACAAAGAAAAATGAACTTATATCCTAGCATCTATTCATATGCAATGAAATACTCACTTAGTCTTGCAAACGAATTCTTGATCGATATAAATGATTTCCTTCAATTTAGTGCAGGTCTTAGGTTCTCATCACAATTTGAAACAGAGTTCTTTAGTTTTATTGATCGTGGAAGATCTGGAACATTTTATACGTTGGATAAGGCTAACAATCAGATAAAATTAATTGAAAGCAGAATAGATTTAACAGATGCGAATTCAATAAGCACTGTTCCTGATGAAATAATTAAGGCATTAAAAAAAGATATATCCAAACAACCACACACAGTAAGTGATTTTGAAGCTCAAATACTAAACAAAAACAGACAAGGTTTATACGACTATCTATTTGGATTTTCTTACATAGAAACTCAATTTAATATAACGTTTATGAACAAGCCTATTTCACTCCTTTCTCCTGGAGAAAAGGGTAATTTGTTGCTCATTTTTTATTTGTTGATTGATAATGATAATCGACCAATTATCATTGATCAACCGGAAGAAAATCTTGACAATGAAACAGTAGCACAGAAACTTGTGCCGTTTATCAAAAAAGTAAAGGAGAAAAGGCAAGTAATTATTGTAACTCATAATCCAAACCTTGCAGTATATTGTGATTCAGAGCAAATAATACTAGCTAACATTGATAAAAGGAATAGCAATATTGTTACTTATAAATCCGGCAGTATAGAAAACTTCGAGATGCGAGAAAAGGTAATGAATGTATTGGAAGGAACTAAATTGGCGTTTGATTACCGGAAAAATAAATATTTTTCTTAGGGTCATAGCGAATAGTATGGTGTTGCAAAAATTAGCCATCGTTATTTTTTTAGAAAAAATTCTAATTAGTAGAAATATTTGGTTCATTCTGTGGTAGAATTAATTTCTTGAATAATATCCGCTCTAAAATTTTACTATTATCGCACCCACTTACCCGGGGGCTGTATGCCCCCGGGGAAGTGTCAAATCCCCCCCCCTCATTCCAATGGTGTCAACTTAAGGAATCGGAGCATAAGGAGGAGAAAAAAAAGTTTAAAAAGTGTCTCATTTTGGGAATTTAAAGGTGCTCCCGTATGTTAATAATGCGG
>JACPGF010000452.1 GCA_016182615.1 Ignavibacteriales bacterium | reverse complement strand
AATAGCGCGGGAAGAAGGAAATAGTAAAACTTATCCTCAAAGTCAGTGATGCGCTTTGTTCCATACTCCGATTTTTCAATGGACGATAAATCCTTTAATATTGCCTCTAGTTCTTTACCAGCGGGTGTTGATAAATAATATTTACCATTAGCACTCCCGGCAATTTGCATAAGGGTTTTTTCATCGAGTTTTGTCAAAACAGTTTGACCATCCTGATCCTGCTTAAACCCGGTATTATTTCCGCGCTCATCGGTAACCGGAATAGGTGCACCTTGCGGGCTGCCCATACCTATTGCATAAACCACCACATTGTTATCCTTCGCTTCGCTAATGGCTTCTGTAATATTACCCTCATGGTCTTCACCGTCGGTAATAACAACAACAACTTTTTGGGTCTTAGAGTGCTGGTCAAAAGATTTTACTGCCAAACTAATGGCCGATGCCACAGCAGTGCCGGGCCGGGGTACTGAATTAACATCCACCGCGTTCAAAAACAAATTGGCAGCAGAATAATCCGAAGTGAGTGGAAACTGCACATACGCGTCACCGGCAAATACAATCAAACCAATCCGGTCGCCCTGCAAGCGTTTCATCATATCGCCAATTTCACGTTTCGCAAGTTCCAGCCTGTTGGGTTTCAGATCCTCTGCCAGCATACTGTTGCTCACATCAAGGCAAATAACAACATCTATACCCACTTGTTTCACTTCTTCAACTCTGGTGCCCAATTGCGGATTGGCAAAACCCAAAATGACAAATGTAATCGCTAAAATTATTAGGGCGTTTTTAATATTTTCTTTATAGAAGCTTTTATTCCCGAAAACGATATCCTGTAACGGAGTATGGATCAGCGTATTAAGAATCTTCCGTTTCCTTAGTGTATTAATAACCGTTACAGTCAACAGTACTGGAATAATTAATAAAATATATAAATATTCCGGGTGTGCAAACTTTATCATTACGGCAGCCTCCGCAGGTAAGTCTGTGAAAGTAACAGTTCCAGCATAATTAAAACTGCTGAAGTTGCGGCCCAGGGATAAAACATTTCCTTACGTGATTTGTAAGAAGTTGTTTCAACTTTTGTCTTCTCCAGTTTATCAATTTCCTTGTAAATCGTTTCCAGTTTTTGGTTACCCGTTGCGCGGTAGTATTTTGCACCTGTACCATTAGCAATCTGGTGCAGCAGCGCTTCATCTATTTCTACAGGTGCCATTTGGTATTGAATACCATAAGGTGTCTGGAACGGGTATGGCGCTTGGCCAATTGTACCAATACCAATGGTGTATATCCTGATATTATAATGCTTTGCTATTTCAAGAGCGGTTAACGGATCAATTTCTCCTGCATTATTCACACCGTCGGTTAACAAGATAAGCACTTTGCTCTTTGCCTTGCTGTCCTTAAGCCGGTTTACACCGTTTGCAAGTGCATTGCCAATTGCAGTGCCATCTTCAAGCATGCCACTTTTCACCTCACGCAACAAGTTTTTCAACACTTGGTAATCGACTGTTAGCGGGCACTGAGTAAAAGCATCTCTTGAAAAAATGACTAACCCCAACCTGTCTCCGGTACGGTCATCAATAAAATCCTGAGTGATTTTTTTCGCGGCATCGAGCCGGTTCGGCTTAAAATCTTCGGCTAGCATACTACCGGAAATATCAAGGCATAATGCAATATCAATTCCCTCTGTATAGACATTTTCTCCGGAAGAGAATGATTGAGGCCGTGCGAGTGCAACAACCAGAGCCGTAAAACCCAGAGCCCTTAGAACAAATGGCAGCCAAGTTATCCGTTCACGCAATGATATCGTTCTACCCTGTACCGACGGTAAATTTGGGAACCGGAAAGCAGATGTAACTTTTTTACCGCGGTATAAATACCAAATTAACGATGCTGGAATAAGCAATAATAAAAGGAAATACCAGGGTGAGGCAAAATACCAGTTAGCTATTTGCATTGGCATCACCTTTCGCACTGCCTGACTGCGCAGCCATTCCCCTGTTTTGTTCTTCAACCAGTTTATATGCCTGCCGCAACATCTCCTCGTTTACCTGCGGTAATGGAGAAAATTTAGCAAATTTAACCATGTCTGCGTTGTTTAAGAATTGTTCGGTAATCTCTATAGCCTGAATCCCGAGATTCCGATTTTTCAGCTCGTTAATTATCTCACCGGATGTCTGCTCTAATGCCGGGAATGAAAAGGTTTTTTCAAAATAAACGCGGACAATCTCCGTAATCTCCGTGTGATACTCTTTCACCATTCCCTGTTTCCACAAGTTCTTTTTCTCAAGTTCCTGCAAACGCATCATTGCTTCCTGATACGGAGTTAGAACCACGGTTTTTTCTGTAACATTTATTCCTTTTTTATTCCGGTAATACCTGATTATATAGTATGCGGCAATTGCCAGCGCGAGAATGATCCCGGCTATTATTAGAACTATTGTCCAGTCAAACGGCTCTTTAATTGGCTCCTTTATATCTTTAAATTCAGCAGCGGTATCAATAGCTATTCCTGAGATATACAATGCAAGTGAATCCGTATGAATTGATTGGAAATCAGAATCACCGGGTTGCGTGTATAATAGCGTGAATGAAGGGACGGTTACTGAACCAGTATCAAACCCGATAAGAGTATAGTGATAATTGATAACCTGAAATCCATGGCCTCCTTCGGTGGTATCCGCCTTGTCAAGCGAAACAAATTCGAGTGGCTTTAGTGAATCCTGAATTGATGGTTGCAACACTTTTATGTTTTTCGCGTGCTTTATCGTTACATTGTATTTAATGTAATCGCCGATTTGATACTTTGATGAGTCGGCTGATACTTTAACAGAAATTTCCTGGGCAGAAATACTTGAAATTAACAATATAGCAATGAGTAGAATTTGATTTACCATCGTGCAGCCCTTTGCTTAAAGAAACGGATAAGGGGTTTCAGATAGTTAAAATCGTCATCATTCCTGGGAATGTTTAATGCAACATTATCCAGTTTACTAACAGCAAAAAGTTTATTGCGCGCTTCGAGCTGCGCGGAGAGTTTTTTATTCAGTTGTTTCTGAAACTGTTTATCGGATGTATCTAAAGTTATCTGTTTACCAGACTCAGGATCGATAAAGTTAATCAACCCGACAGAAGGCATTTTATACTCACGTTCATCCGCAAGTGATATACCCACGAGATCATGCTTTCTGCCAATAATTTTCAAAATCTGGTCATACCCATCGTCAAGAAAATCAGAGATGAGAAAAACAATACTGCGTTTTTTAATCGTTGAACTTAAAAATTCAAGCGCCTGCTTTATTCCTGTTCCTGTCCGCTCAGGTTCAAATGCCAAAATTTCCTTGATGATCCGGAGTATATGCCCCTTTTTCTTTCTGGGGGGAATAAACTTTTCTATTGTATCGGTAAATAATATACAGCCGACTTTATCATTATTTTTCAAAGCCGAAAATGCAAGGATTGCACTTAATTCAGCGGCAATCTGCTTTTTGGTTTTACCCGAACTACCAAAGTTTTGAGAACCGGAAAGATCAACAACTAAGATAACGGTTAATTCACGTTCCTCTTCAAATACTTTTATAAACGGATGGCCAAAACGCGCTGTTACGTTCCAGTCAATGTTCCGGATATCATCACCATACTGGTATTCCCTAACCTCAGAAAATTCCATACCACGACCTTTAAATACCGAGTGGTACTCACCGGAAAATACCTGATTAACCAGGCCGCGTGTAGCTATCTCGAGCTCACGCACTTTTTTAAAAATATCTTTTTCAGCCATAGTACCTGTTACGGGACTTCGATTGTGTTGAGAATTTCCTGAATAACATTTTCTGTGTTCACTTCTTCAGCCTCTGCCTCGTAGCTTAAAGCAATACGGTGGCGTAGCACATCAAAAGCAATAAGCCTGACATCTTCAGGAATAACATAACCACGGCGCTTTATAAAAGCATACGCGCGTGCAGCAAGCCCTAAGTTAATACTGGCACGCGGCGATGCCCCGTAACTTATCATGTCCTTTAGCCCGGCAAGTTTATATTCTTGAGGGTTTCTCGTTGCGAATACGATGTCAAGGATATATTGTTCAATTTTTTCATCAACATATATTTCCTGAATCAGTTTCCTTCCGCGGAGAATATCCTCTGCCGAGATAACCGGATTGATTTTAATGGCATCAATACTCATGTTTTGCCGCATGATTTTTAACTCTTCCTCGCGTGAAGGATACGTTATTTTAACTTTTAACATAAATCGGTCAACCTGTGCTTCAGGTAGTGGATACGTACCTTCCTGTTCAATCGGGTT
>JACPGF010000453.1 GCA_016182615.1 Ignavibacteriales bacterium | reverse complement strand
GAAGCGCTTGATAGCCAATAGCAACATTTTGATATCTTGTAGTATTGTTTTGTAATGCTTGGTACCCGATAGCAACATTTGCTGAGCCCGATGTTGTTTGCTCCAAGGCTTGAGATCCAATGGCAGTACCAGCTCCAGGATCAGTTAGCGATCCTAAATCTATATCATTACGATCGACATTAAGTAGCGCGTTATATCCTATTGCAACAAAGGATCCTGCAAGAGTATTATTTTTTAATGCATTTGATCCGATGGCAATGTTGTAGGTACCGGTAGTATTTGATTCAAGCGCCATACTACCAATGGCAACATTACTGTGCCCATGAGTATTTTGACGTAATGCCATAAAACCAATAGCTGTATTTGAAGTACCCGTAATGGATCGAGATAACGCATACGAACCAACCGCAACATTGCTATAAGTAACAGAAATATCGGTCAGTTCTAAGGCCTGAACTCCTATAGCAACAGTATCACTTATACTTCTATTATTTGCTAACTGTAAAGCTTTAGCACCAATAGCAATATTGTTGGTACCTGTGGTATTTACTTCCAGTGCATTCGATCCAATAGCAATGTTGTTGGTGCCGGTGATATTAGATTCAAGCGCATTAAATCCAATGGCAATGTTATGCTCGCCAGTATTTGATGCAAGCGCATTAATTCCGATAGCAATGTTGATAGGATCTGAAGAAGAAATTTTAATACCACTAGCAACAGACGTTCCGATTTCTACCGCTTTAAGATGGGCAACACAAAAAAATAACACGATAACCAAACTACTTTTCATAATGTTGAAATTTCTCACTTTTTTCCAAGCTTATCAAGCACGCTCGTAAGTAAACGGTCTACCTCTAAATCTTCTTTTTGTAATTGTTGGTATTCCTGCTCAAGTAACTGGTACTGATCATAAAAATGGCGGTATGCGTTTATTTCTTCATAATACGTTTGCAATACTTGTAATAAAACAACACTTAAACGCCCATAATTAATCGATTCTGTTGATCCATCACTAGTAAAATACACAAGTTCGGGGAAAAGTTCTGCTACTTCCTCTGCTATTAATCCTATTTGAGACTGCTCTGTTGAATCGTTTATAAAAACATAGGTTGATGGGATAAGTTTAAGAAATTTAGCAACAAGATCCTCTTTTTGTTTTTTCCATTGGTGAATATTTTTTTTATAACGACGAGAAGAACTGTCCTTTACCAGTTGTCCATTAGTCGTAATATGTACCGCACTTTCACTTCCGAGATGTGTAGCAATACCTGGGACATATACCGAATGATTGCCGGTTCCAATTCTTACAATACTGCTTTCGTTACTTGTTCCTTGTACATTATTACCGACATAGATATTATCGTTTCCTGTTGTTAAAAGAGCTCCTGCAAAATATCCCAGAGCCGTGTTTGCAGTACCAGTCGTGATTGAACTTAACGCAAGGTACCCGACAGCAACATTGTTTCCATCCCCCGTATTTGCTGTTAAGGCTCGATGTCCAAGAGCAACATTATTAGCACTTGCTCCAGTAGCGGCTAACGCATACGACCCAACTGCCGTATTTGCACTGCCAGAGTTACCATACAATGTTTGATATCCAATACCGGTATTGTCATTACTCGTTGATTGTGAATATAATGTCCCATAGCCAGTAGCCGTATTACGAACCCCACTTGTATTATTATAAAGTGCTTGCCCCCCGATAGCAACAATTTCTGATGCGGTATTTTTGTTAGTTGAATTAAACCCAGCAGAAACATTATCATTTGCTGTTGTACTGCTTCTAAGCCCATGCAAAACAACATTTCTTGCTCCTGAAGTATTTGACTCCAGGGCTACACTTCCAGCCGCAACATTAAAATTCCCTGTGGTATTTAGATTTAGCGTCGAAGTAGCAAGTGCAACATTGTAACTTCCTGATGTATTGTTTTGTAATGTTTTATATCCAACTGCAACATTATTATGTTGCCCTTGGGTTGTAGAAATCCTTGCAACTTGATACCCAACTGCAACATTATGATATCCTATAGTATCGCTTTGCAATGCTTGATACCCCATGGCAACATTAGGTGATCCTGTGATATTCAATTCCATTGCTTGATAGCCCACAGCGGTGTTGCCATCAGTGGTATTGTTTAACAAGGCATTATATCCGATAGCAACAAGATTACTGCCACTTACATTATTTCTTAATGCACTATAACCCGCAGCTGTGTTGTAACTGCCATCGACATTTGCAGCAAGTGCACTATCTCCAATCGCAACATTATCACGACCAGAAGTATTATGTCGTAGTGTCATAAATCCAACCGCGGTGTTTGCTGTACCGGTAGTTTGGAGCGACAACACATATGATCCAATGGCAACATTACCCCCAGAAGCATTTGTTCCAATCGATTTTAACGCATGCACACCTATAGCAATATTGTCGTTTGAGTCAGCATTATTTAGTGTTTGCAATGCTTTAACTCCGATGGCAATGTTATTCGTTCCCGTTGTGCTTTTTTCAAGTGCATTTGATCCTAGAGCAATGTTATTACTTTGAGAAGTATTGTTTGACAGAGCCTTAAGCCCTATAGCAATATTGTGTTTACCTGTTTGGTTTAACGCCATGGCATTAGCCCCAAATGAAATATTCGTTGCATCAGTAGTTGATAGCTGTATGCCCCCAATTGCCATCGGCATAGGTTGAATAAAAAACCATATGAGCACTAATAACATAATTTGTATCATAAGATTCTGTTCATCCCAAAAAATCGCTAACTTTTATCAGTATCTTTTTTATCAAGCATTTTACACATAGCCATGACCTGTTCAACGCTACAACGGTTTAATGCTGTATCAAGTACTTTGTATTTGTCAAGATTAATAAGAACTTGGGTAAGTTTGTCCTCAAGTTCAGCATAATAGAGCTTTGCTAGCCATTTCTTTATCCTTTAAAATTACCTGAGCTATGGCATAAAGAGGATATGAATGAATTTTTTCATGTATTGAATAATTTTGTGTAGAAAATCTGATTCCATAAGGAGATTTTTGGTGGGTATCTAAAAACATATGCATGCTTTTAAGTGTTGTTCTGGGGCCACTTTTAACTTCGATGGGTATAATATTTTCATTTTGTTGAATAATAAAATCAACTTTTGCGGTGCTATTTTTTTTCATACGTTGCCAATAATACAATTGAGTTTTTTGTCGTGGATCGGAATAGGCTAAAAGTTCTTGTCCCACAAATGCTTCAACTAGAGCTCCTTTATTAATCAGCATTTGCAATGGTTTAAGAATCCATTGCCCTGCTTCGAGTCCTAAAATTTTTTGACTGATGGCCACATCCATTAATGTTGTTTTATACGTATCAAAATCAATTTGTGCTCCAGGAGGAATGCCTTGTGCTGCAGTATAGTGTATTTTATGAGCTACCCCAGCGGTGCAAAGGAGGTCGAGAGCTGGAGCTAATTCACGTTTTCTATAGTTACCTTCTATAATGCTGT
>JACPGF010000095.1:651-4826 GCA_016182615.1 Ignavibacteriales bacterium | reverse complement strand
ACATTTAGACCATGTGTCACAGGTATTATCAAAAACAAATACGTCTTTTGCACCGGCGGAGTAGCATTGCTCAACTAATCTGCTAACCAGTTGCGGATTGGTGTTCGCAGCTTTTTCAGGAACAACATCCCATCCGATATTTGGTTTAATAACTACTGTCTGGTTTTTCTTAACAACCGATTTAATTCCCCCGAAGGCATTCATGCCCTTATCAAGCATGGCTGCCGGCGTACCACCTTTTACCGCGATAAGATCATAACCGCCAACGGGTAAAGGTGATGTATTTGCAAGGCTTTCCGCGAGCGAAAGGAGTGCAGGGCTGCTTAATCCGGCTATAATTGAATTCCGTAAGAATCTGCGCCTGTCCATTAGTGCCTCGTTTTTTTTACCTATTTATTTAACTAGTATTGCTTTTTGCACTTTTACGGTGCCCTCAGATTCCATGCGGATCAGATAGGTACCCGATGTCAGGTTATACTGTGCAGCATCGAATACTGCCTCATGCATACCGGGTTCGGCTATTCCACTCACCAGTGATGCGATTTTTTGACCAAGAATACTATAAACGCTGATGTCAACTGCACTTTTAGCCGCGACCGAATACCGGACTTTTGTGGATGGGTTAAACGGGTTTGGATAATTTTGTTCAAGCGTAAAAGAGTTTTCCTTAATACTTTTTTCAACGCTGACGGGATACGTTGCAGCTAGAAAAACAAGCGTAATACTATCCGAGGGGGTTCTATTATTTATTGCAGTTAATGTAACTGTTGCAAAACCTTCGACACCGGTTGCAAAAACATGCAGTGAAAACTCCCTTGTTTGTCCAGCATCAATAGGGGTACTTGAAACACTATCCTGATCCGGTGCGAAGCATTCATCAAAGCACATGGAGGACTGCCACTGTAACGAATCAGGAAGAATATTTGAACGCCTGATAACCGAAACAGTTATTGTTTGTGATGAAGTATTTTGAATGGGAACGTTAAATACAATTTCATTTCCCAGTCTCCTGATTTTGTAAAGTGAATCAGGAATAAATAAAAACGTGGTTTGAGCAAGAGCGGATACTGTTGCAAATACAACGAAAAGAAAAACAAACCTTTTGACCATAAAAATCTCACAAATAATGTTAAGTACTACTTTTAAAATACGGATTATTACAATTATAAAAAGAGCTTTTTGCTCATTTAAAGATGTGGAAATAGCGTTTATTCCTACACCGTAAAACTTAAAACACTCAACTTGAAAGACTAATAAACTACGTGTATTGGCTGCCTTTTCGTGTTTTCTGTTTCTATACGCTGCATTATTCCTGCCAAAATATCTTCCAAATCCTTTAGCTTTATTTCCACCTCATTGAGCGGGCCGGAAATCCTCCACCGTAACCCTTTCCGCAAAGAGTATATTTCAAGGAAAACCGCGTGATCATTTCTCTCCGGTATATCATCCAGTACATAGTTTAATGTATCTATGCCAAGAGCCCGTAAGCAGAGTAAAAGATTATTTTTTTCTTCCGGCCGCGTCATGGCAAAAATATCAACCGAAGATATATAATCAGAATCGTATTTCTGAAATTTGCCCGAACGGGAATTATATTTGGTTTGCCCATTTGTATATTCAAAATGAAAGTTTTTCAAACTGTCTGAACTAAATGGTTCTTTTAGAATAATCACCGGAGCCGGTTTAAATCGCTCGGTATCGGGAATTGTATAACCACAGGATAAAAATAGCAGCGGCAATAAAAAAATCACAAATCCAATATATTTCATACAGGTCAATGTTTCAATTGTTTATAAATCATTGTAAAATGGCATACCTTTCCAAATCATCATCATGATATTATTATAATTACAATCTACAACCTTTTTTATTTGACACAGTATCAGGTTCCTGTAACAAGATATCCGGCATAAAATAAGGGTCATACTCCGGCACATACTCATCTGGTATGTAAACAGGTATTTGTGTTGTATATGCTTTTGCTAATATATCAGTAATTTCTAAAAGCAGCTCTTCCAGATCAACCAGTTTAAATTCCACCTCGGTTTGGGGTTGCCTGATATTCCAGCGAAGTTCTTTTGTAACTCCGTATATTTTTACCGATAGAACATGGTCATAAAACTTCGGCGGTTTGTTGGACCGGTAATTTAGTGTATCTATCCCTAAATCTCGTAAACTGCTCAGTACATTGTTCAGGTCAGCAAGGCGGACTTTTGTTGCAACATCTACCCACTTTGCATCCAGAGGATTGTAAGCGACAAGATGCCCGGTCTTTGAGTTTAATTGGGTATCACCATAATAATATCTGAAGTGAAAGTGGTTTAAACTGTCAAGATTAAAAGGTGATTTCAAGACTCGTGCCGGGGCGGTAGTAAACTTCGTAACATCAACGGTAGTATAACCGCACGATAAAAAAAGGAGAGGAAAAACAGCTACAACAACAAACACTTTTTTCATAACTCTCACCAGTATTATGAGTAATGATTTTTAACAGCATCTCACATTGCCGTTATATGCAAATTTCGGAGCGAACCAAATCGCACTCACAAAAGTAAAGAATTTCCGGCTAATCATTCAATACCAATTTTGTTCTACAAAAAAAAGCCGTCCCAATGGAACGGCTTCAAAAAATCCGGTATAAAAATCAGGTTATTCTCTAACAACCCAAACTTCAACCTTAGCAGTAACAGCAGAGTGTAATTTTACACCAACGCTGTAAACGCCAAGCGCTTTAATAGGCTCAGCAAGTTCAACTTTACGTTTGTCAATGGTCTGTCCTTTTTCAGTCAAAGCATCAACAATCATTTGTGAGGTTACGCTGCCAAATAATTTATCTTCTTCACCAACCTGAACCGGAATCTGTATTTTAACTTTTTCAAGTTCAGCGGCAATTTTCTGTGCTGCCTGAATTTCTTTAGCGAGCACTTTATCTATCTGTTTCTTTTCTTCATGCAATGAGAGTATGTTACCCGCGGTAGCCAGATAAGCATATTTGCGGGGGATGAGATAATTGCGTGCATATCCGTCTTTAACCGAAACCACATGGCCAATTTCGCCAAGCGATTCAATAGTTTGTCTTAAAATAACTTTCATCATAATCTTACAGTCCTTTCATTAACGGATATTATCTGAAACATAAGGTAATAAAGCCATGTGGCGGCAGCGTTTAATTGCAAGCGTCAACTCACGCTGATAAATAGCCTTTGTACCGGTAATACGTTTAGGGATAATTTTACCCTGTTCTGAAACAAAACGTTGTAGCATTTTAACGTCTTTATAATCGATGTATTGAACTTTTAGTTCTGAAAATCTACAAACTTTTTTAGTTTTCATTAATGTTTTCATAAAACTCATTTCTTGCTTAGTGATTAATATTTAATTTATTCTCGTTATCGGGCGGTAATGAAATACCTGGCTCCCTTTTCGTTTGGTCATTCTCATCTTGTAAAAACAACTTATCAAAAGGATCCTCTTCATAATGTTCTTCATCATCGTAATACTCCGTTATAACTTCCTCTTCAGGGCCGCCATCCTTAAACCTTTTGCTCAGAAACTGTATCCTTCTGGCTTTTATTTCAACAAGGTTTCGGCTGCCACCGTTTTCGGACTTCCATGAACGGCTTTGCAATTCACCATCTATCAATACCGCTGAACCCTTTCCTAAACGATCCCTGCAACTGTCTGCCAGGCGGTTCCAGGCAACAACACCAACAAAGCAGGCATCCTCCTGCCACTGGTTATGTCCATCCCGGTATCTCCTGTTGGATGCAAGCGTGAAATTAACTAAAGAAGAACCGTTCCCGATTGTTCTATAGACAGGGTCTTTTGTCAAGTTACCAGCGATCATGATGTAATTGACAGCGGGCATTTTTAGATCAGCCATCGAAGAACCTCCATCCCTGATAACTGTTTATTCTGCTGTCTCTTCTTTTACCGGTTCTTCAACAGGTACTTCTGCATCAACTTCTACAGGTACGGCTGCAACTTGTGCCGCTGCTGAGGCTGCTGAGGCTTCGGCGACTTCTGCTGCTGCTGTTGCTGCTTTCTGTGCCTGCTCTGAGAAATATTCTAAAGCAAATTTTGAAAGCTTAATAGTAAGGAAACGGAGAATTGACTCATCTAAGCGGTAAACGCGTTCAATTTGGGCGATTGCCTGAACGGGACCTTCAAAGCGG
>JACPGF010000095.1:0-604 GCA_016182615.1 Ignavibacteriales bacterium | reverse complement strand
TTTTTTAATCGGGTAAGCAAGGCGTTTTCTGCCCCATACTTCCTCGGTGGTAATTATGCAGCCATTTTGAACAATTGCATCTCTGAGTTTTGTTACAATTGACTCAATTTGCTGATCTTCAAGAGACGCATTGATAATTACTGCGCTCTCGTAATTGCTGTTACGCATTATTTTCTCCTTTGGACATTAGGCTCCAGTGTTATGTATTTATACACGGAGCAGGATTTATGATTATATTTTTTTATTCTTCAGTATTATCTGTTTCAGTTTGCCCGGTTTCTTTTTCGCTCTCTGAATCAGTACCTGTTTCTGCTGCAGGTTCTTCTGGTTTGGCTACCTGCAAAGCCTGCAAATCGCGTATCTTGCTATTTTCATCAAGCATATGCTTTATACCGCCGGTAACAAAAGCTTGCATTAGCATATCACCTGTGCTGAAAACTTCCTGTAAGGTTTGAAACTCTTCATAGGTAAGCTTGCCTAATACAAATTGCGCCATCTTTCCTTTTTCATGCGTGCTCCCTATTCCTAACCTGAGCCTGGGGAACTGGTTAGTATTGAGGTGATAGATCAATGAGTAAATTCCATTGTGCCCGCCGTGGCTGCC
>JACPGF010000445.1 GCA_016182615.1 Ignavibacteriales bacterium | reverse complement strand
GAAATACAAAACGGATGGCAAAAATCCAGATGAGAACTTCGAAAAATCCGGCAACCCCGGCATAGAGTTTCCTACCCTGTACAACCAGAATTGTCCTGAAAGTACCGATGCTTACATCACAAATGCGCATTAAAGCAATAAGAATTGGACCATACGCCGAATCAAACATGTTAAACCTGAAAAATTAATAATGCGCACAAAATTAAGAAAAGTTTTTGATATAATTTCTCTTTGTTGGTACTTGCGGTTCTCCTCAGTTGCTCCCGACTTGGCAAAAGGAATCTTTGTTTCGATCTTCCGATGGTGTCCTGCAACTATTTTTTCATCTTAACTACAGTCTCACCATATTTCGCAAATCTTTTCCGTTTTTACAATATGAATTTCATTCCTGAAATTCTAAAATTCTGTAAATTCTAATCTGGTTTTAAAAGTAAATAGCATACATTAACGGCATTTGAAAACTTGCATTAATTTCATTACGGAAAGATTATTATACCCGATGTACGAAGATGAAAGAAAAGAATTAGTTAAAATACTCTACAAAAAGGGAATAAAGGATGAAGAGGTTCTTAAAGCCATCTTTACTGTTGAAAGGCATAAATTCGTCAGTCCTGGACTAATTCATTTAGCTTACAAGGATTCAGCATTACCAATTGGTAAAGGCCAAACAATTTCACAGCCATACACGGTAGCATTTATGACGGAGAAAGCCTGCCTGAGAAAAGGGCAAAAAGTACTTGAAATAGGGACAGGCAGCGGTTATCAGGCAGCGATTTTAACAGCGATGGGAGTTAAAGTATATACTATTGAGCGGAACCATGATTTATACCGTGATGTACAAAAAATTTTTAATGAACTGAAAATAAGAGTTCACTCGCGCTGTGGTGATGGGACAATCGGGCTGAACGAGTTTGCCCCTTACGATGCCATATTGGTAACTGCCAGCGGACCGAAAGTGCCAGAATCCCTTAAGAAGCAAATAGCGGTTGGCGGCAGAATGATAATCCCCGTGGGAAGCCGGACTGAACAGGCACTTCATGTAATTAGCCGGAATTCTGAAACTGACTTTACTGATGAAATTGTGCCTGATTTTCTTTTCGTGCCGCTGATAGGCAGAAATGGCTGGGAAAACTAATCTATATATGGCTGCTAAACTCGATAAAAACGGAACAACAAAACCTGAAAACCGCGTTATTATTATCGCCGGTCCAACCTGTTCTGGTAAAACAATTGTTGCATTACAGATTGCTAAAGCGCTCGGTACGGAAATTATTTCCGCTGACAGCAGGCAGATATATACTAAAACCAATATCGGTACCGCGAAACCAACTTCTGAAGAACTGCTGCAGGTCAAGCATCACTTTATTGATGCTATTCCACCGGAGCAAATATTTAACGCGGGGCTCTTCGAAAAAGAGGCTCTTGGAATTATTGCATCTCTCCATACCGACGGAAAAATACCGGTTGTCGCTGGTGGAACGGGTCTTTATATCCGGGCTCTGGTTGATGGGATTATTGACGTTGAAATTGCCGAAGATTTGCACCTTCACCTTATGGAGGAATTGCAGGCAAGCAGTAACGAAGCAATGTACATGTTTTTACAAAAGATCGATGCAGCAGCGGCCGCAACAATGATGCCGCAAAATTGGAAACGGGTTATAAGGGCATTGGAAGTAAAACTTGGCACAGGCTCCTCTATCCTCGATTTGCATCATGATCAGAATAGGCATAAAAATATAAACTTCCTGCAGTTTGGCCTGCTTTGGGAGCGGGATGATATGTATGAAAGGATTAATAACAGAGTCGATGCAATGATGCAAAACGGACTGCTTAATGAAGTGAAGCTGCTGCAAAGAGAGGGACTTACCCCACTTATTAACGCTTTAAACACAGTTGGGTACAAAGAACTTTTCGATAAAAAAAAAAAAAAATTTCCACTGGAAGAGGCGGTGCGTTTGATTAAACGAAACACCCGGCGGTATGCAAAAAGGCAAATGACCTGGTTCAG
>JACPGF010000444.1 GCA_016182615.1 Ignavibacteriales bacterium | reverse complement strand
CGGGTCAACCGGGGTAGAGGCTTTTTTGCACGAGGGCGCAAGAAACAGGAAAACTACTAAAAGAGGAACAACTATACTGAATTGTTTGCTGCACGGTTTTATTGAGGTATTTATCATTTTTTTACCACTCCTTGTTATTTGCAAAATAAACAATTATCTTCTTAAAATCATAAACACCGTCTTAGAAAAGAATAAATTTCATTTTTTTAACATTTTGGGACAATTATGAAGGATTTTGTTCCCGTAAAGCCGGATATGTTTTCTTTAACAAATTAAAATGATTCAGGGTATCTGTTATCCATGTTAAATTTAAGCAAAAGACTTTATTTGAATTTTTTTTGTAAAACTTGCCTGTTACCGGATCTGCTTTGCGCTAAATTCAACACTCATCGTTCAGAAAGGGGCACTACGATGGGGCGCGGGTGGTTTCTTTTTCGGTGTTTTCTACAAACAGAGTACCCCTCTGTGGCAAATATTTGTATGCTACATCTATCAGCCCGAAGTTATTTTTTGAATTGGTAAACCTTGCAAGGTTTAGCGAAGCTCTACTTCGCGCTACGTAGCTCGAAGAGCAACTTCGTATGGCTTTGTTGGAGTAAATACATGCCGGAAAAACTACAAACCATTTAATAGTTTTCTGTGTATTCCGGTTGCGCCCGGAGCTTTGCGAAGCTGTGCTTCACGCTACAAAACGAAGTTCCGCTTCGCGATGTAATTCATAATTGCTCATAAAAAAACCCCGGTACCTTGGCAGCTACCGGGGGTGTGGAGATTTACTTATCAGTTTATGTATGGAGAGGGCTTATTTCATGAGTACAAGTTTTTTAGCTGATGAGAAATTACCTGCTTCGAGTTTATAGATATAAACACCGCTCGGTAATGCACTGGCGTTAAACTTGATACTGTGCTGACCTGCAACCTGTGTGCCGTTAACCAAAGTAACAACCTCTTTTCCAAGAACATTGTAAACTTTCAGTACAACTTTAGCATCAACCGGAATCTGATAACTGATGGTGGTTGAAGGGTTGAAGGGGTTAGGATAGTTCTGTGACAACGCGAAATCTGCAACAACACCTGCAACACTGCTTTGAACAGCGTTGGTTGTTGCCGGAGTAATGGTAAAGTCCAAAGTTGCAGAAGAACTGCTGCTGTAATTAACTGTTGTCATCTGTGCTGCTGCTGCTTCGTAGTCGTCTTTGTCGCTGATAACCATATAATCATCAGGTACTAATCCGACCATGGTGTATTTTCCAACACTATTGGTAATTGCTACGGCGTAGATTTCGCCTTGGCCGTTATAAGCATAAACAAAAGCGCCAATAACAACTTTTCCGTTTCCATCGCGGACGGTTCCAACGATGTTGGCAAAGCCTGAATCAGGGCATGCTTTTACAATTACATTAATACCTGTTACAAGTGAAGCTGAATCAACAACGATCGAATCTGCATTTCTCCAGTTCATGGTAGGAACGCCGTCATATCTAAAATATGAAGGTTTGTAACCTGCTTTAGGAACTGCTAACAGATAGTATTGCGCTGGAATAAAGTTCGAGAAAGAGTAAACGCCTAATGAATCTGATATTGTATTGTAGGTGCGGAAACCATGGACACCAGGGTTATGTGCTTTTTTAGGGAAAGCATGAACTGCTGCAAGAACGCCTGTTTCCAATGAATCTTTTACAACACCGGAAATTCCGTTAGGATAAACCGGCTTGTGATCAAGTACAAAATCTATACCTGTTATGTTACCGGTAATTGCAATACGGTCAGCTTCGGTAATGGTGGTTTTATTATTGTAGAATTCCGAATACCAATCCCAATGGTTTTGCGGGGCAACAAAAGCTACAACGGTGTCACCTTGTTTAACGGTAACGCTAAAGTTACCAAGGCTGTCAACGCGTGCCGATTTTACCGGATGGAAATGCGAGTTAGCACGAAGCTTGTACAGGGTAACAACCGATTTAACCGCGTTGCCTGATGCATCTTTAACAGAACCGCTAAGGGTATTGGTTACCGGGGGAACAATAGCTGAAAGGGCTACATCAATGCTAAGGCTGTCATTTTCGGCAACAATAATGGTATCGGCAAGCTGCAATGTTGCATGGTTATTGTAATACTCGGGAACAAAACCCGGACCGGAAGTATAAAGGCGGTATTTACCGGCAGTTAATTTTACTTTATAATTTCCAAGGCTGTCGGTATACGTAATAACGGTTGAGAAAGCATTACCGAGGAAAAAGTTAATGTATGCTTTGCGGATCGGATTTCCGGTGGCTTCATCGGTAATTTTACCGGTAATTGTACCCTTACCCGGTACCAGAACAGCTACTAATGTTACTTCAACTTCGTTGGAAGCCGCGCTTTCACCGGCTGCTGTAACAGCGGTTACTTTATAAGAATATTTAGCACCGATAAGAACCGAGCGGTCAAAAAAGGTTTTTGACCAGACTTTTGAGGCAATTTTTTTGTACGAAGTGGTATCGGCAATTGCGCCAACTTTTTTATACACATTATATTTAACGGCATTGGTTGTGCCGGTAATGGTATAATCCCAAGTCAGTTTTACGCTGCCAAAACTCTGGCCATGATTAGTACTTATTGTTGCCAGCGCAGCCAAATTGGTCGGGGGTTCCGGTTGCGCCAACAGTTGTAAGCTAAAAACTGTTGCAACCAGTGCCAAAACAAGTAGAGAAACTTTTCTCATTGAACGCTCCTGATATTTTGTTAGTTAATCTGTTAATTTCAGCGGCCTGCATTTGATTGGTCGCCGTTTTATTAACCGGTTAATCCAATAAGCGTGCCAATGCCGCATTTTGCCGGTTTTAACAAATTAAAGTGCAAAAAAGCGTAGTTTTTAAGCGTTTTTAGTACTTTTCCGGTTTTAAATTCATCAAACTCTACAGGCACGTCTAAGTAGGAATGTTTATTGAAAAAAAAGTTCCATGAGAGGGGGTGCAAAATTTTCGCAGCAGGTGCAGTAATTTCATAGCTTTATCTATTTAAAGAAGTGTGGAAACATTGCAAAGCTGTTAAATGATTTGACTTAGCGCACGTGTAACTTGGCACTGTATTTGAGGACTAATAATAAACATATTAGAAATTAAATTGAAGATTGGAGTACGAAATGAGCAACTTTGGAACAGGAATCAATCTAAAAGGTTTGGTTTCGGCCCTGGCGATAACATTTTTTCTTAACTGGACGTTATTTATCCTTCTCGCCTGGCTGTTTTATTAACAATAACCAAAAATTATAAAGAAAACCGAAATGAAAAAGTGGTTAATCCGTTTTGCCGTGTGGACAACCGGAAATTTTCGATGGGCCCGCTTTGAGAAGGCAGCAGTGGATTCCATCCAAGATAATCCAACTGAGCAAAAACCCATATTGCCCCGTAGAGCGCAAGAGAAAAATTGCGTAACCCGTATGCTTTATTATATGCATCATATTGTAAACTTATTTTTGCGCGGTCAACTTCATTCAGGTACCGGCTCTCTTTGCTGCTGCAATCAAAAATAAAATAAACTGCTGATACGGCCGCTGCCGCCGCCGCTCCGGTGATTACCATACCTTTCAAATCACTATTTTTAGCCAAATGCCCCCAGCCGGGAAACACAAAAGAACGTAAAAAATTGTAATCCGGTTCCTTGATAAAAACCTTTGTTGTATCCCTCACTATTTGCGTAACTATCCTCACGGAATCTTTCCCCGCGGGCTTCTCTCCGGTTACCTGATCAGAAAGGAACTCAAGTTTTGTTTTATTGAATAATGCCAGAATTTTCGGGGAAGTTTTCATCTCGTCGATGCGGTAGGTTTTGTTGATTTTAAGCAATTCCCTGAAACTGCGTGAAGCAGACTCTTCATCCCAGACTGAATACTGGGCAATAGCTTTCATCCTGTACACTTCGGTAAGCTCAGAGCTGTTAATTAAGGCTTTATCAACCAGAATGCTGTCACTAATAAGGATAACGTCCTTATACTCGAAAGACTCGAATTTTGCCTGTAAACGGCGCATCCGCGCATCATGCTGCTGTGCCCATGTTGCGCTGCCGGTTATCAGCAGCAGTAAAAGAAAAATTGTATTTCGTGGCATTCTACCGCACGTAGAGCATTTTTTTTGTGAATGATTGATTATTTACATACATACGGCATAGATAAACACCTGAAGCAACCGGAGTGCCATACCCGGTGGCCGCGTTCCAGATTACAGAATGGGTGCCGGTGGTTTTATACTCGTTTACCAATTCTGTAATCTGTCTTCCTAAAACATCAAAAATAATTATCCTTACATCACCAGGTTTGGGCAAAACAAATGAAATTTTTGTTGAAGGGTTAAACGGGTTGGGATAATTTTCAAGTAACGCGTAGCCTTCCCGGCTATCCATTATTCGTTCATCATCTATGCCACTGATAAAATCGAGTGTTTCAACCGTCGGAACAGATTCATACCTGCCATTACTTTTTTGTTTACGCCCTCCGAAAACATAGACCAGATTTTTATAGACAACAGCCATGCAGGACTGCCTGCCCTGTTTTAACAACGGACCGTTTGTTAATGTAAACTGCTGATCATTCATGGTGAAAATCTCGGTATTCCGCCTGGCAAAAGCATTATTTGTTGCACCGCCAATAAGCAGGACGCGTTTTTTGCCAATTGAAACAAGCGAACCCTCGATAATTGGCTCGGGCAGCCGCTGAGTAAGCGTTTTAAACGATTTTGTCATCAGGTTAAAAGAGAATATCGTGTTGAGATAAATAAATTCGCCAATAGTGCCGCCAAACCCGTAAATCATACTGTCAACCGTAACCAGCATGTGCTGCCGGGGCATCATAAGTGGAGTATAAATACTATCATAAAAGTATGTTGCCGCTGCCGTTTTTAAATCGTACTCGATAAGATAATGATTTGCAAATGGTGTTTTATTACCACCCTGTGCGCCGCCAACAAGATAAATTTTATCCTGAAATTTAGCTCCGGCGGTATAGTTCCTTACAAACCAGTCATGCGTTTTCCAGATGTAAGGCTTTTTCTTCAGGTTCCAGAATTCTAATGCAGGACGGAATACCGAACCACTAGCCATAGAACCGCCGACCATAAAAATACTGTCTTTGTAAACAGCGGAATAAAACCCACCGCGGCGGGATGCCATATTTGAAACTTTACGCCAGGTGCTTGTCCGGGGATTGTATTCCTGAATATCACTTATCCATGTACCTAAAGAATCCGACCAGCCCCCCAAAATGTAAATAAGGGAGTCTTTAACAACAGCCTGTCCGAACGATACAGGGTGCAGCATCCTGCCGGATTCATTCCAAACCCAGTTGGCCTGCCCGGTTAAGGCGGGAGAATAGCAAGTGAGAAGTAATACAGCAAATAATACAATTTTTTTCATACTTCTATTAAGCAAATTTTATGCCAGTATTCATTAATTCCGCTTTTGCTGATTTTTCTCAAAATTGTACTCGATTTGGCGCACTTCACCGCTTTTAAACGTCATTTTTTCGCTAAAATCGCTATATCCGGGATTCTTGAATTGAATTGTATGTTTCCCCGGGCTTACCTGAATTGCATTTTTCATCGGGGTAACCCCGAAAAATTTGCCGTCCACATATACTTCTCCCCAAGGGAAAACCTGAAAACTGATTTTCGCAACCAATGTATCCAAATTCAGCTTAAAGGATTGCAATCCATCCCGGTTAACAGTAAAAACGGTTGAATATGCCGGATAGTCGGGGTTAATAAACCGTATTGTATGCTTACCGGCGGTTAGACGCATGCTTTCGCGTATTGGTGTTACATCCATCCGGGCACTATCGATAAAAACATTAGCCCAAGGAGAGCAATCGATAACCAAATTGACGAGAAATACACCGCCATTCGGTGTTGCTTGCCCGGCTCCTTCGGGAGTATCTGCCATTTGCGGCGTGCTGCTGATGTTTTTAACCGGTGAACCACTATCAGTTGCGGGCTTTAATAAGTTTTGATTGTTTTGCCGTGCTGCTTTGGAAAGCACAGCTGTGTCGGCAGAAAATGCTGTCGAATCTTTTAGTTGCGCAACACTACCGGCAACCGGCTTATTAAGAAAAAAATAAACTGCAATACTCAGTATAAATAACAGTCCGATGATCATGTACAAAAATTTTCCCGGAATTATTTTCCCGGTTCGTGGACTATCTTTACTTGTGCTGCTCTCAGGAAAATAGGAAAGGGCTTCGGCACAGGAAGCCATCCGTTTGGATTTATTCCGTTGCAGCATTTTTTGTACGGGTTCAACCAATGCAACGGGAACATCTGCCCATCCGGTTAACTGTTGCGGTTCAAAAGTAAGAATACTGTTAATGGTAGCATTTATATCGGCTTTAATAAAAGGATTTATTTTAGAACAAATTTCATACGCAACAATACCAGCCGAAAACAAATCAGACTGTACAGTCAAATCCTCTCCCATAATCTGCTCGGGGGACATATAACTTGGTGTGCCGACGATTGAAGATTTTTTTGTTACCATCAATTCGTTTTCAGGAAAGGCAAGTCCGAAATCGGCAATCTTTAACTCGAACTTTTTATTGACGAGGATGTTTTCCGGTTTAATATCCCTGTGGATAACCTGTGCCGCGTGGGCGGCTTCCAATCCCTGAAGGAGCTGCACAACAAGCCGCTGTTTCTGGTCTTCGGTCAGGTTACCCCGTTTAATAATTTCACGGAGGTTTTGGCTTTCGAAATATTCAACCGAGATATAAAAGAACTCACCAGCAAACCCGAAATCGACAACATTAATGATATTGGGGTGTTTTATCCTTGCAAGAATTTTTGCCTCACGTTTGAAACGCTCAAGTATGCTTTCATCGGGTGAGTGAGTGGTATCGAGCGTTTTTAGAATGAGTGTAATACCAAGATAATGGTGTTTAACAAGATAAACAGCACTAAACTCATCTTTCTTGAGTGTTTCAAGTATCTCGAATTTTTCAAACAGAACGGTACTGTTTTTACTGCTCTTCACCGGCACTAATCTCTTTAAGTTTTAACTGAATCCAACGGACGGAGACACCGAGTGATTTGGCTGTTTGTGTACGGTTACCGTTAAACTCCTTCAGGCGCCTTTGCAAAAGAGCCTTTTCGAATTCTTCGAGCGTTCCGCCGTACGTGCTCATCTCTTCCGGTTCATCAACAATAATATGCTCCGGGCCCAGCACGTTATCATCACACAAAATTGCTGCACGCTGCAAAACGTTTTCTAATTGCCTTACATTACCGGGCCAATGGAATGACTCCATTTTTTTCAACGCTTCGGGTGATGGTTTTATGGTATTATCGAAATACTTGCCGAGAAAATAATTGGTCAGCAACGGAATATCTCCCCTGCGTTCGCGCAGTGGTGGTATTTGTATCGGGAATACATTTAACCGGTAGAACAAGTCCTCCCTGAACTTGCCTTCTTTGCTTAACTGCTTCAGGTCTTTATTT
>JACPGF010000024.1 GCA_016182615.1 Ignavibacteriales bacterium | reverse complement strand
ATACCAAGACTAACGTGTACTGTGACAAATGAAAGTGGGCAACAAACAAAATCAGTTAATTTAAATTTGGGCGGCTGTCCATTTGTCTATACATGGAATGATACAGTATGGACTGAAGACAATAACATCCTGCCGCAAAGCCAGGATGAGGGGCGGCAAGGTTCATTAACCGATGATTATTACTGCCTCTATACCAAACCCTCGTTAACTGCTGACGAAACCTACCGTCTGGCAATCGGTGAGTTCGAGCAGGAGCAAAGTTTTATCGATTTGACAAAACTGATAATTGTTGACCATCCGCTCGAGACGGACATAACCGTTGATGATTCGGGCAGGGTTTACCAGTTTGCCAAGCCCGCGTTTTTTGCCAGTGCCCAAATGGACACTCTGGATGTATTAAAGATGCTTTTTGCCCCTGATAGTGTTACCGTTGAAGCTGAGGCAAACTCTAAACTTGAAATGTCTTTCCAAGGCACTTCGCAGGGAACGGACAAATGGCTGGTGCTCGCAGCACACACGCAGGCAAAAGATCTTAAATCCGGCAGTGTCAGGGCAAAAAATTCAGAAGCTTTCACCGATTTCCGGCTACGTGCAAACCAGTCCTTCGTGTGGGTTCCCGTGCATCAGGATAGTCTATCCACGGTCATGGTGGACGTTCTCTGGAAAGAGTCATCAACAATTGATTACGCGGAACTCTCGCAAAAGCTGGAACTGCCCTTCACGGTTACCGTTCCTGAATTGCTGAGTGCCGTACACTCAGAGGAAGGTGACGTAATGCAGAAGCTGCTGGTAGAAGATGGCGATGTGATGACGCTCTCCCCGAACCAGTGGGTTACATTAGATTTCAGGGCTCCAAGGCTTGCAGAAGGCATGGAGCGCTCGTTTATCTTCGCCTCGAAAGGGTATTACCAGTTATACCAGAATAACAAGGCAAATACCAGCGGAGTGAACGATAAAAACATAGTATCTGAAAAACCAAAAGACTATGCGCTTATGCAGAACAGTCCGAACCCGTTTAACCCGTCAACGGTAATACAATACCAACTGCCAAAAGACGGGCAGGTTAAAATAACATTGTTCGACATTCTCGGCAGGGAAGTAATGGTTCTGGTTGATGATTACAAAACCGCGGGGAGTTACTCCTATCAGTTCAATGCCGACAGGCTTTCAAGCGGCGTGTATATTTACCGCATGGACAGTGGTAATTTCCATACAAGCAAAAAACTCACTTTGTTAAAGTAACAAACTTTGTAATTTTTCAGGCCGGATTGATGTTGTATCAATCCGGCCTCCTCATACTGGTTTTTTCCGGAAGAGTTGATGAAAATCAAAAAACCGGAATCAAGGAACTGGGACTCTTCCTGCTAAATAAGATTTAATTGGGTAACCCTATTTCTTGTTTCCTGTAGTGTATAAACAACTGCGTCCCGAACAAGTAACTTCTCAAAAAGGGGGGGATTTAAATTTCGATTAAGAATCTATTCCGTTCCTATGGAACTTATGCGGTGTCAGGGGACGTGTTTCTATAGCTATTACGTTCCTAAGGAACTT
Organism: Ignavibacteriales bacterium; assembly: GCA_016182615.1. Lineage (GTDB taxonomy): Bacteria > Bacteroidota > Ignavibacteria > Ignavibacteriales > Ignavibacteriaceae > JACPGF01. Next base: position 4,711 of record JACPGF010000024.1, on the reverse strand, counting down.
CGCTGCAAAAACAACATTGATTTGACTTTATATCATATTCGAAAATCTGTTTTCTGAATCCCAGCGGGATGAAATAGCTATAGCAACATTGTACCCCATAAGGCGAAAGTTCCAGCGGAACGGAATAGATTTACAATTGTCCATTACTCTATTTGTAAAGGATAGAAATATAATCCCACTACGTATTGAGAACTTACCACAATACCTCCAAATTCTGAACTTCTCACTCAGAACTACTTACCGAGCTACTGCACTAAAATTGCCTAAGAATTAGTTATCTTTCAGATATACAAATTCGTTATTAAAAGATAAAATAGTTTATGAAGAGAATCAGTTTAATTAGTACCCTAATGATGCTTGCACTCATCATATTATAACTTTGCCGATGAAACAATTCATACTATCTGGCACAACAAAAGTGAAATGGTTCAGCAATATGCGCCATCGGAGAGCGGCAAAAATGGATTCTTTATAACCGCGACCGAAACTGCCAAAATGGGAGTATTCCCGCGGATAAAGGATATTTGTTTATATTTCATTGACGAAACAACAAACCAAGCAGTAAAAGTTAAAAATTTTGGCAGCGGGTTACAGTTCTACGCTTACTGGCAAGACACGTCATCGGTTAAAATTATTATCAATACAATAGATGCCACAACTGCCAGCTACGTGGTGCAAAAAGCTGTTATAGTATCAGTTGATGGTAAAGTGCTGTTCGAAGACTCAAAAAAATATGATTTAACAACCGACGGCTACCCGAGAATGCCGCAAGAGAATGTACAGATGGCATCATCGGTATCCGGTGCAAGTCTTATTGCAGGCCAGAAAAATGAAATAAGCATAAAGCTGCATTCCGGTACAAGGGAAGATATTGCAGGGCCTTCATCAAACCGCATCCAACAGGTCGCGTGGAGCATAGATGGAAAGTACGCTGTTATTGTTTCTGCTTTTATCCATCCTGACAACACAACACTTTACAACGCCAAGCCTGAGACAGCCAAGTTGTATATTTACGATTTATTGAACAAGAAGCTGCTGAACACCTTTAGCGGCGGCGGCTGCAAGAATGTACGGCTTATAAACCAGTATGTCATTTTTGATGACGGTTTTGGCGAAAACTCGATTATAAAATTAGTGCAGCCCGGTGCTAATAGAGCTACAAAAGAAATAAAACTGAAAGGCGGTTGCGGCTTGAAAAATATTCCCGCGCTGCCGGATTACGAAGCCTGATGAAAAGTTATTTTAGAATAATGCGCTACGCGCGCAAATACTGGCGGCACCTTGTTCTTGCAATAACATGCAGCATGATGTTTTCGCTGACAAGCGGTGTTTCCGTCTATCTTTCGATACCGCTGTTGGATACACTGTTTCAGGAATCGTATGGAACAAAAAAGCAGGAAATGACTATACAGCAGCAAACAGGCATCAGTACACCCGGCTTTATTGAAAAATTGAAGACGGACATTAACAGTACCATTAACAGTTTTATACTAAGCGGCGATAAAGTTGCAGGTTTATTAAAAATCTGTTTTATCGTTCTGACAGCCTTTTTTCTTAAAAACGTGTTCGGATATTTTTCTGCATATTTCATGTCGGTTGTTGAACAGGGGACAATGCGTGACATCAGGAATGACGCGTATAAGCACCTGCATCAACTGCCTCTGGGATATTTTAAGAATGAGAAAACGGGCAACCTTATTTCGCGTATTATTAACGATGTTAACGTGGTACAAAACAGTATCTCGGCATCGTTTGTCAGCCTTATCCGTGAACCGCTCAGCATTATTGTTTTTATGCTTATGGCTGTTAGCATAAGCTGGAAACTGACGCTGTTTTCGTTTTTAATACTCCCGTTTTCAATGCTCATCATCTCGTTCCTTGGTTTACGTTTGCGTAAACAGGCAGTGTTCATCCAGGAAAAAATGGCAGATATAACAAACGTGCTACAGGAGACAATTACCGGCGTTAAAATCGTAAAAGCGTTCGGGATGGAAGGCTACGAGAATAATAAATTTGTTAAAGAAACACAACGCTTCTTCAAATTGATGATTCGCATTTCACGGGTGAGGAATCTCGCCCCGCCAACAACCGAATTCCTGAGCGTGGTCGTGGGTGTGGTTATAATCTATTTTGGCGGCCATCTTGTGCTTATTGAAAAATCTCTCAAGGCCAGTGAATTCATGGGATTTCTTTTCGCTATCTTCCAGTTAATGCCCCCGATAAAAGAGCTCTCCGGGGTTAATAACCGCATACAGGAAGCGGACGCGGCAGGAGACAGGATATTTGAAATTTCAGACACCCCGCCTTCAATTACAAACAGAGAAAATCCAAAACCCATTCAAGTACTAAAAGATTCGATAGTGTTTGATCATGTCACTTATCAATACGAAGATGCTGAAGAGCCGGTACTGAAAAATCTAAGTTTCACGGTGAAGAAGGGTGAAATCATCGCTTTGGTGGGCCCGAGCGGCGGCGGCAAATCGACCTTAGTTGATATGCTCCCGCGGTTTTATGATGTAACCAGCGGCAGCATCCTGATTGACGGCGTGGACATACGTGATTATGATTTAAAAGCATACTTTTATTTCGGAACTGCCCAATGGTTACGAAACCATTATTGGCGAGCGCGGCGTTAAACTTTCCGGTGGCCAAAGGCAAAGATTATCCATAGCACGCGCCCTGTTAAAAAACCCGGAAATAATGATTTTTGACGAGGCTACTTCCGCGCTAGATAATGAATCGGAATTGCTTGTACAGGAAGCAATCGAAAGATTGATGATAAACAGGACGAGTTTTGTTATAGCCCACCGCCTAAGCACGGTGCGCAATGCAAACCGCATTCTGGTTATCGATAAAGGAGAAATTGTGCAGGCCGGTTCGCACGATGAACTGATACTCAATGAAAAGGGGCTTTACAAGAAGCTGTATGAAATGCAATTTGGTGAACAGTGATAACAGTTTTTGAAAAACAAGATTCGGCACAAATAAAAAGTTCCACGGTATTTATACTATTATTTACCGCGACCTTGGCTGCATCCATATTTTTAAATCAAATTGGCTATTACGGTGCATTGATAATGCTTTTGGCAGGGTGGTACAAAACAAAAGAGAATCCATTCAGATTAACCGGTGTTGAAACCGGGTTTGCATTATACATTATTGCAATTCTGGTTTCAGCGGTTTTTTCCGGCAACAGTGCCGAGGCATTTCATAACCTGCTTAAGCGGACATTATTAATCCCAACAGTCTATACACTTGCCGCGGCAGCTTCTACCGAATTCAAGTTTAAACTGTTTTATAAGTCTATCATTGGATTTACATCGGTTATTGGCATCATTTACTTGTACTTTGCTTTTAATAGTTATATAACGCATGAATTGCAGCGAACCGGTTCAGGCCCTGCCGTTTTTCAGCACCCGATTACAACAAGCCAAATGTTCACGTATGCATTCATTCTATGCGCTGGTTTATTACTCGGAACAAAAAAACTGACAAAAGATAAATTGGTGTATGTCCTTTCTGCATTAATTCTTGGTGCTGCACTGCTGGCAACATACAAGCGCACCGGCTGGCTGGGTTGTGCAGTCGGGATTCTCTTTATAATTTTTCTTTCAAGAAAATGGCTGATTGCTTTTTTATTTGTATTGCTACTAGGCATTGTTGTCTATTTGCAGCCAAATACAAGTACCATATACGTTTTTGACCAGAATAAACAGGGTAAAGCGGAACAGCTAATTGCTACCGAGGGACGAGTTGGTACTCCTGTTTCTATCGATTCACTAACCGTAATTACCGATTTTGATAAAGGTCTGTTGTATTTTGACCGAAATTTTTCGTTACTTAAAAAACAAAACCTGAGCAATGCAATAAGTAATTTGTATAAGTTGAATGATACTTTGTACGGAGCCTACTATTTCGATCTCAGTATGCAGAGGCTTATCTATAAAAATGGCAGTTTTACACCGCTCGGTGAGCCGTTTCTGGCTCCCGGTGATACTAAACATTGTACCGTGGTTGGCGAAAGAGTCTACTTTTTAGATAACGACAGTGGTTTGACCGTGTACACTAATGTAGCAGGCGGGTTAATAAAAAAGCGTTTCCCCAAGTATAATGATTATTCTTATTTTTCGGTTGATTCATCGTACATCGTTTTTTATGAAGCCGGTGCACGGACTTTATTATGTGAACTCAATTCTGCCGGATTCCCCGTTGGGGAACGTGTTAATTTACCGTTTGATCCAAAAAAGATTTCAATGGCATTGGTTTACCGCTATAACTTTATCCGTGTAACTGGCAATGACATTGATATTTACGATTGCAGAAAACTGCCGATGACAAAAACAGCTTCATTTACTGCAAAAGGAATACTAGGCGTGCAGGCTGAAGGTGATTCTATTTTGTTCACAACTGTTTCGGGTATTCTTTCATATAATCTGAAAACAAAAAAACGAAGTTTGTTTGCCGTAGAAAATATCGCTTTCGAACAGAATTACTATACGGCGCATGCAGGAAATAAAATCGTAATAACCAACGTAAACCGAGGCAGGCTGCTTGGATTTGTTGACAGTTACAACCCGTCAAATAATAACCGTATGTCTTTCTGGCGGGCCGCCATACTTATTTACCGGGATTATCCTTTATTCGGTGTTGGTGATATTGACGTGGCAAATTATTATATCAAGTACAAACGGCCAACTGATAAAGAAGTCAG
>JACPGF010000457.1 GCA_016182615.1 Ignavibacteriales bacterium | reverse complement strand
AACTATCGCCATTATTACCGCGTCTATGGGTTTATTTTTAGTTATTGTTGTTTGCCGGGCAGAACTGCCTGTTGCTACCAGCACTACTTCGCCGTCTCCGGCACCAACACTGTCAACTGCAATGGTAAAATTGTTCAATTCCTTCATTTCAAGATCTAACTGCCGTACAATAAGGAATTTTGAACCAACCAGGCTTTCATCTTTTTTCGTGGACCATACCGATCCAATCACTTTTCCTAATATCACTATTCTGTCTTTCTTCGTCTTATAAGAAACTTTTGCCCTGCAAATCGTTGTCAACTTTAAAGAAGTCAGCAACCGTCTTACCTATGTCAGCAAACGATGACCTTGTTCCTAAATCCTTGTGATCTGTACTGGCAGTAGTTGGGTCGTTACCATGGTCTGCTGTAAGCACCAATGCGTCGGTTTCATCCAGTTTATCCAATATCTTTGGCAGAAAATTATCAAACTCACGTAATGCCTTTGCAAATCCTACAGGATCATTCCTATGCCCGTAATAGACATCAAAATCTACCAAATTTGCAAATATAAGGCTGTTCTGTAATTTAGACGCCAAACGCATTAATATGTTACAGCCTTCTGCATTGGATTTGCTCACCTCTTTTTGCACTATGCCGCGGTTTGCAAATAACTCGTTAACCTTACCAACGGAAACCGTATTGATTTTTGCATCATATAAAAAATCGAGCACCGTTGTCTGATGCGGCTCAATCGAAAAATCCTTCCGGTTGGTTGTGCGCTTGTATTCACCGCTTTTGCCGGTAAACGGACGTGCGATAACCCGGCCAACGATATATGGATGGACAAGTATCTTTTCTCTAACAATTTTGCAAATTTCATAAAGCTGCTCCAACGGAATAACATCCTCGTGAGCTGCAATCTGAAATACTGAATCTGCTGAAGTGTAAACTATCGGGAATTTCGTCCGTACATGCTCGTCACCAAGCTCTTTTATTATTTCCGTACCGGAAGCCGCCTTGTTGCCAAGATAACCCCTGCAGCCGGTCAATTCCAAAAATTGCCCCATCATTTCGTCAGGGAAACCTGTGGGGAAATATGAAAAATCGAAATCAACATGGATACCCGCGATTTCCCAATGCCCGGTTGTTGAATCTTTTCCTTTTGACTTTTCAGCCATTTTTCCGAAAGAACCCGTGGGAAAGGATACAGGCTCTATACCCTGAATATCAATAATATTGCCAAGTCCTAATGACCGTAAATTGGGCAGAGTCAATCCCTTTACTTTACGTGCAATATTACCTAAGGTATTGCTCCCGACATCGTAATATGCCGCTGCATCCGGCAATTCTCCAACTCCAACTCCATCCAGAACAACTATATAAAAGTTATTGATAATGCCTCCTAGTTAATATTTGTTGTTTTATTGCCGCCGCTTTGCAAGGCTTTCTGCAACGCAAGTTCCACATCAGCATATACCTCGTCAAAACTGCTGCGCCTGCCCAAGGACGCTATCCCGATCGAAGCGGTAAATGTGGTTTGCTTCGATATCATCTGCAAATTTAACCTGACAATTTTAACCCGTATTTTTTCACCCCAGATAAAAACATCCTGCGGGCTCATATTGTAAAAATAAATAGCAAATGTCATTTCATCAACACGGGCAAGATAGCTGGTAGCGGGAATTTCTTCTTTTAACAGTGTTGCCACGGTTGTAACAAGTTTACTAACAGGGCTTTCTTCAAACAAGGTTTCCTGTTGCGGAAAATCATCTATCCGTAATAGCGCTACTGATGCAGTTAACTGTAATAAATGAACTTTCTGAAACTCGATTTCCATGAGGGTTTTAAACATCTTTAAATTTAAGACCCTGGTATCCATGTCATAGGCTGAGTAACTCCTTAAAACAGTCTGTGAAGTGTATGAATACATAATGTACGAAAGAATTGATGATATACTTTTCAGGAACTTGATATCATCATTTGAATAAGCGTCTTTCTTTAAACTCTCAAAACACAATAGCCC
>JACPGF010000454.1 GCA_016182615.1 Ignavibacteriales bacterium | reverse complement strand
CCATAAATTTAGGAGGGCTCAGGTTCAAATGGTTAAGGCCGCCACCCCAAGTACCAATCCAAAGATTCTTTCCACGGTCTGCAAATATGCGCCGGATGTAATTACAATTAATACCGCTGCTGCTCTGTGGTTTGTAGGTGTAATGATTGTATGTTACAACTACATTTGAGCTGTTTTCTGTGTATGACGTGATCTTGTAAAGTCCATTTTGCATAGTCCCAAACCACAACATCCCCGTATTGTCGTAAAAACCGCATGTGATATAGTCAGTTAAAAGTTGCTTTTTGTCATCAAGCAAAACAGGTTTTAACAATCCCGTAGTTTTATTAAAAAGGTATAATTGTTTCCAAGTGCCAATCCATAAATTGTGATTCCCATCTTCGGTAATCGAATTAATGAGGTTGTCATTTTCAGAAACTTCCGGCCTCGGGGGCAAAAGATAGCAGCCAAACGATTCATCTGATTTGTTGAATTTATTAAGTCCCCGGCCTGTTCCAATCCATAAAGTACCTTCACTGTCAACGAGAATGCTGCGTATTCTGTTGTCTGAAATTGTGTTTTTCTTTAATGGGTCATGCACATATATTTTGTATTTTAATGTAATGGGGTTCACAGAGAAGAGCCCTTTATTTCCGGATCCAATCCAAAGTGTTCCATTCTTTTCACTTTGCATTGCCCGTATAGGTGAAGCAAATTCGATTGGTATTTGCTCACACTTGTTTGTTTTAAAGTCAATTTTGCCTAGGCCATTATTCTCCGTTGCAACCCAAAGTGTGTTCGATTGATAAAGAATTGCACTTACCCAGTTGTCGGGAATGGTGTTAGACTCCTTTGGTTGATGACGGTAGGTTACAAATGTTGTACCGTCGTACCTGTTTAAACCGTCTTGGGTTGCAACCCACAGAAAGCCCAAAGAATCTTGAACAATATCCAAAACAACACTTTGCGATAACCCTTCATTAATCGATATATGTGAAAATGAAGATCCTGTCTGCGAAGAAGCTTTTGCAACTAATAAAAGCAGGGCAGCAAGAAACACTACATTTCGAATCATTGTATTACCAGTATGGCCACATGAAGCCGGGCTTTTGGCGGTTAAAAAATTGAATATGATAAATTTCTTCTAGAAAAATAGATAAATAATTAATTGCCGGATATATTTCCAATCACAGAGCAAAAAACCAAGGAATGTCCATCACGAGGGAGTTAATGAGAGTATAACTGAATTTTTTCAGGGCTTAGAATTCTTTATTACCAATACTAACAATCATCAACTAAACAGGCAGGATAGTAGCATCTCAATAAATGGAGGTATCTAATTTTTAACGTTGCTGCATCAATGCGTAGATATATAGCTAAGCCCCTATTCCGTTCCGCTGGAACTTAAACATGGTTTGGCGGTTTTGTGGCTATTGCTACTGCATCCCTACAGGGCAACAAAACGTGTGGGGAGGGGTTGGTACAAATAGAAAATCCCTACGGGACCTTTAGGAACCAACAATGGTATTTGAATCAAAACTAGACTGACGTTTTATCGTCAACATTTTTCAAATTTACACGTTTTCGTAACGCTTAATAAACACAATAATTCTCAATTACAACATTCCTGCGCCCCAACGGGGTGTTCTGTTTGTAGAAAAAGCCAAAAAAAATACGTTTAGCGCCCTGTACGGGTGCACCTTTTTCAATGTAAAATGTGCCATTTTATCCATGTGTCTTGTTTTCAATGCGGGTTTTCTACAGGATTTAGGAATAGTAATACTTCAAATATGGTTACAATTTTCAGATTTTTAGCTGAATACAAAGTTCTTAAGTACAAATAGTTTTAGCACCACTGTATTGTTTTATTTCCTAAGTCCAGCGGGACGAAATATCTTTAGCAAAACGACCACCAAGCCATGTTAAAGTTCTGAACGAAATGAATTCGTAATTACCTATTACTCAAGTTGTAAAGGATAGAAATAAAATCCCAATTCTTATTGAGATGTTACCTTCAGAGCATCAAATTACTTTTATCTTCAAATAGTTAGTTGTCACTAAATTATCACCTGTATTTGTGTATTCTGATAGAACCGGGTTGATGCGGGAAGACCGAATAAAGTGTGTAGCGGGTAACACCTCGGCTCTCAACGGAAGAAAGTAATATCCGGAACCCGCGAAACATTCCGGTTGTCTAAGTTTTCTACTTTGGCATGAATATAAAGGAATTTACAAAAATTGTACCTTTTTCAAGAAAAATACTTGCTTTTCTTGTAAACCTGTAAGTTGTTATCTGCTAACAGGTTAACCGAATAAGGGTTTAGTTATTGGCTAATATTATCCAATAATAAAGGTAATACTGAATTCTTCAATTGATTTTGAGGTAAAAATTCGTTAAATACCATAGAGAAAAACTAAAATTTAGAAGAAATGCAGGAAAATAGTAAATACGCCGAGGCTTTCGAACTAATCCGATCAGGGTATCATGACCAAAAACGCGGCAAGATACGCATGGCTGTCCGAAAATACAAGGCTTCAATACGGTTATTACCAACAGCCGAAGGGCATACCTATCTTGGATGGGCCTATTCCCTTGTGGGCAAATATGACAGAGCAATTTTAGAGTGCTATAAAGCAATAGACATTGATGAAGACTACGGGAATTCCTATAACGATTTAGGTTACTACCTGACACTTTTTAAACGCTACGACGAAGCTAAAACATGGCTTACAAAGGCTATTGCCGCCCCTAGGTTTGACGAACGGTACTGGGCTTACTATAACCTTGGCCGCATACATGAGCTTACCGGCAACTGGAACGAGGCACTTAAGCTCTATTACAGGGCAATCGAGTTCGACCCGAAATTTTCAAACGGTGTTGATGCCACTTTACGGCTGCACGGCCTTATGAATTGACAATAAAAAGCCCGGTTGCCCGGGCTTTTTTAGTTATGAGTTATGAATGCTTAGTGTTGAGTGAATTTACAGTAGTCCTTCACTTTTAAAAATAGCTATATAACGTTTACACAATTGCTGTGGAAAAATACAGCCCGAAATAATTCCAAATAACTTTTTCATTATAGAAGCAGACCGGTTATAATAAAAGAAGTTCGTTATCAATGACCCTCATTCATCTCTAAACACTCATCACTCATCACTACTATTCGTAGCGTAACGATTCAATCGGGTTTTTATCTGCTGCCTTTTTTGCAGGATAAATGCCGAAAATGATTCCTGTAGCGGCGGAGATAAAAAATGAAATGAGTACTGCAACGGGGGAGATTACGGTTTTCCATTCCGCATATTTGGATATGGCTCCCGTGAGCAGGAAACCGACAATAATGCCGGCAACACCTCCTGTAACGCTTATCGTTACTGCTTCAAATAAAAACTGGCTGAGTATATCTGCTTTGGTTGCCCCGACAGCGCGGCGTATGCCGATTTCGCGGGTACGCTCGAGTATATTGGCGAGCATAATATTCATGATGCCGATACCGCCGACAAGCAGGGATATACCGGCAATTGCGCCCATGACCACATTAAATATTTTTTGTGTTTTCTGTTTCTGCTCAAGTAATTGTTCCGGTAGAATAATCTGATAATCTTTTACGCCGTAATGTTTCCGCTCGAGGATTTTTTCAACAAGAGCGGCTGCTGACCGTAAATCCGCGTCGGGTTTTACTTTTGCCGTTAACTGGTCAACTGAATTTTTGTCAACAACTCTAACATCATCGTCACTATTCCCTCCGCCGCCACGCCTGTTTCCACGCCGCACGATCGCTTGTGTGTTAACTTCAAGTTTTTCCATTTTACCGGTCATTGTCGATAGCGGGATGTAAATATCCATGTTAAAATCACGCAGCCCGAAACTTTTCATGCCTTCTTGAGATATTGCTTTTGGTGCTACGATGCCGATAATTTTAAACCACTGATCACCTATTTTCAACTTTTCCTTTAATGGGTTTTCAAACCGGAAAAGCTGATTACGGATACCACTACCGATAACGCAAACGTTCTCGTAGTTCTCCATGTGCGAACTGTTAAAGAAATATCCTTCGGTCATTCTTGAGTTAAACGTATTTGGATATTCAGGAGTAGTGCCGATGATATTTAACAGGGTGAATTCTGATTTATACAACACGTTTAACTCAGTTTGCCGCAGTGGAGTAATACCTGAAAGCATCGGATTAACAGCTAAAATAGATTGTGCATCTTTTATGGAGAGGCCGGGGGAGAACTTAGCCGGTTTACCATCCTCGATGCTGAGGGCTTTTTTATTAATTATAATATTGTTGGTGCCAAGCATTTCTATTTGCTGCAGGGTTTCCCTGCGGGCTCCTTCACCGATAGACATCATGGAAATTACCGACGCTACCCCGAACACGATGCCAAGCATGGTGAGTGCTGCACGGGTTTTATTTGAAAACAGGCCGGTCAGACCCAGCCGGAACGATTCTTTTGCGTGCATGGTTTACTTTTTCCCTTTAGCATTTGATTTGGGAGGTGGATTAGTGCTGCCTTCGGTTGCAGCTGCATCGTCCTCCGCGGGCTTTATTGTCGGGTCAACAAGCGCAACTTCTTCGCCGGTAAACAGACCCTTTTCAATAACAATCAAATCCTCTCCTTTAACACCAAAAACCACTTCACGCTCTTCAAAGCCCGATCTGTTTTTCACGTAAACGATTTGCTTTTTACCCTTCTCGAACAATGCTTCATGCGGTACGGCAATAACTTGGGCAATTTCGTTGATAATTATTTTATTGCTTGTCGTCATTCCCGGTTTAAGTAAATCGGATTGCGAATGTATTCCTACGAGTATTTCAAAGACTTTTATACTGCTGTTGCCGTCTTTGCTTTTGCCAAGCGGAGCAATGTTTTCGATAGTGCCCTGAAAAACTGAATCACGGAAAGCATCTAACGTTACGGCAACTTTTAATCCTTTGTGAACGCGGCTCACATCAACCTCGTTCACATAGGTGATACTTTGCATAGCAGTAAGATTGGGTAAACTAACCAGCGTCATTCCCGGCCAAGGGGTATCGCCAATAGTAATTTTTCTGCCGGTGCTCCAGTTTTGTTCATATACAACCAAGCCGTCTTTTGGCGCTGAGAGTGAAAGCTGCTCCAAGTCTTTTTTTGCTTTATCAAGATCGGCCCGGCGCTGTTGTATGTCGATATCAGTTTTGTTCATTTCTGACTTTTGAATAATTTTTTGCGATTCAAGATCCTGTTTCGCCCTTACCAGATTCAATTCGTTTCGCCGGTGCTGTAATTTCGCTTCGCGCTGCTTTATTTCAGCTTCAAACTTCATCTGTTCCTGATTAAGTTTTGAAAGTTCAAAGGTCAATTCGGCATTCTGAACATCATTTTCCGCCCGGGTCATTGTCGATTTATGGTTTGCGACGAGTTTCGCTTTTTCAGAAAGCGATACTTCCAGCCTTGATTCTGCCTCGCGGAGTTGATTTAGGGCTTCGGTGGGATCGAATTGCACAACAACCGCGCCCTCTTTAACCATCGAGCCCTCAGGAGCAAGCAATACAATTTTAAGGCTGCCGCGCACCCGTGGTGTGGTTATAGAGACGGCATTTTTTGCGCTTATCTCACCACTTTCGATAATGGTGACAAGCATTTTATCTTTTTTTACTTTATAAACCGGGATGCTGTTGTTAACTGGAGAGGACTTAAAAAACAAAAATAGTACAATAATTAACAGAATGGCTCCTGCGCCGGCTAGCGAGGAATATTTTTTGTTTTTTAGAAATTTTTGTATCTGATTTTTATCAGGTATAGTTAGATTCACGTTTCGATCCGCTGAAAGTGTGATGATAAAGTCTTAAATTATAAACTATAAAGGTAATCAGTTATTTCTTAATCCGAAATACCAATTACGATATAGAAAAAATAATAATTGATTTAAGGCCCACTGGATTTTTCCATCTAACAACAAGTTAGCCCATTGTTGCTACATCATTAAAAGAGGTCTTGTCTTCGGTGGAGTTTTTCGGGAGATCGTAATTTTAAACACATAGCTGCCGGATACATTTTTATAGCATCTGGCCAGAGTTCCGCGAGGAGCAAAATCAGCCGCCGCGGTTAGTATGCAATATCCCCTAACTCCGGAGTTCACTCCGGGGTAGTCAACTCCCCTGTACGCAGGCTTTTTCAAAAGGAATGGATGCCAAGCCACTAATTGCATGATGAAAGCAGAGCATTTCAGGCTTAAAATTTGGTTTATTAAAAACGCCATACTTAGAGTGGTTCAGATGCCTGATTCGCCAAATTGAGAGTTGACACCGGATTTTCATTTGAACCCATATAAGTACTTATTTGTTATTTATGTACTTTTTCTGACTGTTAAAAAATTACACTTTTTTACTATATTGTTCACACTATTAATACCGGATAGAGTTTTATTGATTAAGTATGTTTTGTTTTTCATGTGCGTATTTTCTGTTGTTACCGCGGCTCAGGATCGATGTTCCAAGTGCAGGCAGGAAATAACCGGGCAGTATATTGCTGTTGAGGGATTGTTTTTCCATCCGGAGCATTTCTTATGCCACGTGTGTAAGCTGCAAATCGAAGGGAATTATTCCAAGCAGGATGGATTTTTTGTGCATCCCGAGTGCAGCGCGAAGGCGCAGGGAATGCTGTGTACCATTTGCGGCAAAGTACTCGAAGGCGCATATATCAAAGCAGAAGGAAAATCATATCACAAGAGCTGTTTTGAAAACTCTGTTGCACAAAAATGTGCCGTGTGCTTAAAACCCATAACCGGCGATTATATAACTGATATATATAGTAATATATATCACGCTGAACACAAAAACGAATCACCACAATGTGATAATTGTTCAAGACTCATCAGCGAAAATCTTTCACTTGGCGGATACGATTACAAAGATGGCAGGCATATTTGCGGGAAGTGTTATAACTCTGCTCTATTTGATGAAGGCAGCATACAGCATTTAGTAAGAAAAGTAGTTAGTGAATTGCGCGGTTTAGGTTTCGAGACTGCAATGCAGCACGTAACCTTTATAGCAGTTGACCGGATAGGGTTACAAAAGGCTGCAGGCAGCAAATACACACCCTCAATGCGGGGTATTTGCAATGCAAGCACTAAAACAACCACAATCAAAGCAGAAAACCGGAGAAGCACGAAGCGGGAGGAAAAATCCTTCCGCGTTTATGTCCTAAATGGTGTGCCGGCGATTAATATCGAGGCAACTATAGCACACGAACTGATGCACGTCTGGATGTATCAAAATACAGATCCGTCATACTCGCACCCATTGCTGGAAGGGCTATGTAATTATACCGCTTACTTGTACCTGCGTACGGTAAACAGTTTTGAGTCTTCGATTTTAATTAAAGGATTTACCGAAGACCCGGATCCGGTTTATGGAGACGGATTCCGGGTTATACGGAGCAAGTTTGAAGGGAAGCCGGTGAATAGCTTTCTGCGGTATGCCATTAGCGGTAATTAGCAGAACTCTTTTTTACTTTATAGCCTCGCAGGCTGCTTAAGGCATCATAGGCAGCATATTTATACAAATCATGCAGAGTCGGGTAGTTAAAAACCGCTGAAACAATATCATGGAGTTTTTTGTGCTCCTGGACAAGAAGCATTCCGTAGTGGATAATTTCACTTGCAAGAGGGCCGATAATATGAACACCGAGTATGGTGTTATCCTCCGTGCTGAAAACAAGTTTCAATAAACCGTTTGTTACTCCCAAAATTCTTCCGCGCGGCATATCGGCATAAAATGCCTTACCAACCGCATAAGGGAGGCTTTGCATAATAGCCTGCTCTTCGGTTATTCCAATCATCGAAACTTCGGGGATAGTATAAATGCCGTACGGCAAGTGTTGTGAAATTGCCGGGAGGTCATTAATTTTAAAAATATGAGAAACCGCGGAGCGGCCCTGATCCATACCGGTGCTTGCCAAAGCAGGAAACCCGATGACATCACCTACCGCGTAAATATGCGGAACTGTCGTTTGATAGTATTCATTTACTGCAATATTATCTCTTTTCCCGAGCGCGATGCCGGGAATGCCGCATTGCAGGCCCTGCGTGTTAGCACATCTTCCGGCAGCGTATAAAAACATTTCAGCGGTGAGAATTTCGCCATCTGAAAGAATTACCGTTACACTTTTTTTGTCGGTACTTGCTTTCGTTTCAATAACTCTTTTATCAAACCTCGTGCTGATCCCTGACTCGCTCATTTGCAAATGAAGGTTTTGTGTTATCTCTTTATCAAGAAAAGGCATCATATCGGCTGAGGCATTGATAAGAGTGACCTTTGATCCGATAGCAGAAAAAATAGTGGCATATTCACATCCAATGACTCCAGCTCCAAGAATAATAATGGACGCGGGTAAACTGCTGATGTCGAGTATGGAATCCGAGTCGTGTACGCAAACATTGTCGAACGGAATTTCAGGTGGATGAAACGGATATGAACCCGTGGCAATAATGATGTATTCAGCAGTTAAACTTACGGGATTGCTGCCGTGAACCCACACGGTATGGGCATCGGCAAATATACCACGCCCGTGATAAATATCGACACCATGCAGGACTATGTTTGTCAATACTTCATTATTGAGCTGATCGGAGATAATGTTTTTCCGGTGCATGAAGCGTTGAATTGTTGCTTGGGCTTCCTGCCTTTTATCTGTTCCATACAACTTACTGCCAAATTGCCCGGAAAAAAACAGGGCCGTTTCTTTGAGTGTTTTCGAGGGCATAGTACCCGTGTGTACACCGGCTCCGCCATATTTGGGCTGCTGCTCGATAAGGGCAACCTTCTTTTTAAAATAAGCAGCTTTCACCGCGGCTTTTTCACCCGCCGGCCCAGAACCAATCACAATCAGATCGTAATGCTTCTCCGCTTTTTTTGTCATAACATCATTTTGTTTTGAATAATCGTAAGATACAGTTCATAAGTGAACCATACAAATTTATAAGTATTTTTATTTAGAACGGAACGGTTTTATACAAGGTTACTCTTTAAATTAATTCACAAATAATTGTAGTTAAAAAGTTTGTATCATGAACAAAAGCATACTCCAATGATGGTTGTAAAATAAGTACCCGTTAAGAATGCCGGCTACAGGTCTGATTAATATGGGGGTTTTCCTTAGCCCCTTACCGGCGGGCTGTTTATAACAACACAGGATAAAATGTTCCAAGGTTCCGCGGGGGTAGTGCCTTCCAAAAGAGGTAAACGTGTCAACTTAAAACAAAATGCATTCTTTTGTGCCCAAAGCAGCAATCACCTGTGCCGATACCCATTTATTATGAAATAAAGTAGGGAGCATTACCTTGTTGGTCAGATTACCGGAAATCCGAGAAAAAACCTCTAAACTTTTCTCAATTTCCTTCGACAATGGTTTAATGATGATTTTTACTTATTTTTCAGGCAGGAAGTGTTGTTTTTTTTGCTATCGTTATAGCTTTTGCCCTTACTAAAAAAAATGCAGAAAAAAAAAGGAATTAGTTGGTAAAGGCATTTTGCCAATCATAAAAAAGTTATCATATTTGACATTGATAAAATTTTATTTACATTAGAAACAATTTAAAAACATATCGTAGATACGGGAGTACGCGAACAATGGAACTTAATCTAAACGTGTTACAAGAGACTGAAATCAGTCTGCCGGAAGTGGCAGCAGAAGCCAACTTTTTGTTAGATGCAGCAACCGGCGGACAGTATGATATACTGTGTGCCCGCTCATCAAGAGAAGATGATTTTGACGATGATGATGACTTT
>JACPGF010000064.1 GCA_016182615.1 Ignavibacteriales bacterium | reverse complement strand
GGGGTGAAAAACTTTCCGGCTTCACTTTTATTCAGCGGCATGCTTTTACACTATTCCTTGAATTAGTAGAAATGACCCATCCGGATAACGGCGTAGCAAAAGACTTGTATGCAAAAGACAGAAGATTTGAAGAAAGATTCCCCGAACTGCAAACATTGCTCGGCAATATCTTACAGGGTTATAACAAAACTGTAGAGTCTGCAATCGATTTGCTTGGCTATCTCGACAAGGTATACACGGTAAACCCCGCGATGAAAGAAGCAATCCTAACATTATGCAAAGAATTATAGACGTTAAACTAAATAAGAGCAGCCATACTTGGCAGTGCCGTTTTACTATTGCAACATGTTGATGGAACCTACTGCCAAAAAGGTTCATATCACTATACGCTCTTTGCTTACTTGCCTTCAGCCTTAACTATTCATATTCAAAAAAAATCATTGTTTAAAGGGCATTGAACAACAGCTGTGACATGTTGTTTTAAAATAGTTAAATTTTTATTGACATAGTGTTTGACATGGTTGCAAGTGTTTAATCTCAGTGAATCCGTTCACCATATCATTACAACTATAATATATCATTTGCTTATCATGGGGTTGGCATATTCTTAGAAGTTTTTAGGTGGTAGATTGAGAACTTTTTTTCAGTCTTCTTTCGCGGTCTATCCAACACATTTTTCCCCGAAGGGATCCCTTGGGAGGGGCTTACCCTTGAATTGCCTTGTATTTTTTACAAATATAACCTACTTTTACAAAATAAAAAAAATTGGGTAGTGGTGATATGTCTGTATTTGATAAAATCTTGATTTTAGTTTTTTTTATTCAAATCTTTTTATTTTCTCAAAAGCTGAATTCACAGGTTGAAATATATATCGGGGTCGTTTCATCAGATGGTATATATGGACAAAATTATAATACTTTTGGATTATACGCTTGTAGTGCTATTTGGAGCAGAGTATTTGTCAATGAACCTTGTTTTCTAACTCATGAATATGACCATCCCATCGATTACCAACCTACATTTAAAAATAATAGCATGAATGACTGGTCGGGATTTAATTTTGCGGTAAACCCAGATCCAAATTTATCAAGTTTTGGATATGGGCTTTATAAAATCAGTACAGGAAATGGGACTACCTATTTTTATCTTGATTACCGTGACACGCGATATGGGGCTTATGAATCATTTTTACCCCCCTCGGTTGGACACGATGCAGATATTTGGATAAGGTTTAATGAATCAATTGGTCAATTTGGCATTAGCTCTTCCTCAAACAATCCAAATTTCTTGCCAATTGTAAATGGGCAAGTTATTCGAATATGGGAAATTAAACAGAAAGGGTATCCTTTAACTTCTGATTTTTTGCCCAATTATACTACTAATAGTTTTAGTGTCACTTGTCCACAAGGCAAACCAAAATTAGAATGGGTTACCTTTAGTACTCCTCAGAATTTATCCGGATATTATCTTTATAGAGCTTTCGACGACAGAGTTGCAAATTTGGTGGAATCAGAATTTAACTGGATTGCAAGCTTGCCACCAACCGCAACTGAGTTTATTGATACCACGGTAAATGAAATGTTTTCCGAAGACAGTTATAGAATTTTATACAGGCTTATAGGAGTTAACGGCACTGGGCAATCTATTTACTCAGATACCGTTCGATTGCGTTATGGTTCTATTAACTGGAATGTTAATGGATTGGTTTTAACAAATAATGAATTTAGAAAACACCCGAGACTCGTTTGGGGACGGGCTGAAGAATTTTACAATGATTTGACTGGTTTTGAAGTCCAAAGAAAACTTAACACACAAGATTTTGTAACAATTGCTAGTCTCAATCCAGATCAATTAACTTTTACCGACAATCAAGTTACTGTTGGAAGTAATGTTGCTGGTACACCCGTTTTGTATCGAATACGTGCTAATTCCTTAATGGAAAATCCAATTTCTAATGTTGTATCAGTCAATACTAATAACCAATCGGCAGAAAAAAAATCTATTATAACCAACAAAGATGAAAAAGTTCAGAATTTTGAAATTGAAAATATTTACCCGAACCCATTTAACAATACTGCTGTAATTTCTTATTCAATTTCAAAAGACTCATATGTATCTTTAACTATTACCAATTTATTGGGGGAATTGTTAGCTACACTAGTGGATGCAAATCAATCCATTGGAAAATACAATGTGCGTTTTAATAGAACCGATTATTCAAGTAGTGTATATTTTTGTACGTTGACTGTAAATGGACGAAGCGTAACGAAAAAACTTCTCCAATTAATGTAAAATATTTTAAGGGCGCTCAAATGAGAAAAATCAGATTATTATTTTTTGTGTTTTCTATACTCTTTGTTGCCGGATGCAAGGATGAAATAACAAAGCCGTCACAAAAGGGCAATCCTCCGGGATATCAGGTTGATATCGCTTGGCCGAGTCTCTCGAAGTCCTCATGGCCGGTATATCACGCGGATCCTCAAAATACAGGTAGAGTGAAAACCGGGTCAACCGTATCAGGGTATTTGTATAAAAACATACCCGCTCTGAATATGGAGTGCGGGATAATAACCGGCAATGATTCAATGTTTTTCTTTACCTCAGGACCAAACCACTGCATTGTTGCAATGAAGTATAACGGGGATACTTTGTGGAAGTCGCCCTTAGCGGCAGGGCTTTCAAGCACACCGGTGGCATGCGCAGACGGTTCAATAATTTATGCCTTAGGGAAAACAGTAACCAAACTTGATAAAACCGGAAATATGGTATGGACTTATCCGCTCCCTCTCGTTAAAAGCGCTTCTTCCCTTACTATCGATAAAAACGGAAACATTTACTTGATTGACTATACAGGGACATTGTACTGCCTGAGCAGTTCCGGCGCACTTTTATGGAGCAGGTATGAATCATCATACTCCAATAGTATTGCAAATACATTTTCATTTTCTACCGATGGAAATACTTTATACATCGCCGGTTCTAAAAAGATGGTGCATGCTATCGATATAAGGAATAATATGGAAAAATGGAGTTTCGGGGATGGTTTATTACGTAACGCACCGCTCATCGATTCTGATGACAATCTATTTATTATCGCCCCGCCCAATTTTCAGGCTGATTCATTGTATGTTTATTCAATAAATAAAGAAGGACAAATCCGCTGGAAAGTAAAGATAAATACAACGTATGATTTATGGGATTGTAATGCAACAATAGACCGAAACGGCAATATCTATTTTGGCATGGACACTGTATATTCTTACACAAATGCCGGGCAGGCGTTAACAGAACACGGATTATTATTGTATCCATTTTTCCGGGGAACAAGTGTGTATATGATTAAATAATTTTCGTTTTATTGTTTTTTCAGGCTCAACAACTTAAAGATTGTGCAATTTAGGAAAAGCACAGACAATCTGTTGCCTTTTCCTAACTCACTTGCAACCCAGATTTTGCCACCCATCATCTCAGCAAATGCTCTTTGCCTACTTGCCTTCTGCCTTAACTATTCATTCTTCATTAAAAAAAAACTCTTGTTTAAACGGCAAAAGGTTATGCAAAAACTGCACAGGCTTTTGCCTATAAGAAACTATTTCTGAATCTTTATTCTGTGATAGAGTTCACCGGAACCTGCTTAACGTTGCGCCGTTTAGCTGGTGAGGTTAACGGGGATGTAACGCCGATATAATTATACGAGTTGTTGTCACAAATTGTTAAATCAGTAAAATCAACAAATAAACTGCTACTGGCTGTAAGCCGGTAGCTTTAGGGTCGTCTAAGGCCGATCTCGGCTATTCGCCTATCTTAAATTCCTGATCTTCCCTTTCTATATCCTGATTCTCTATGTATTTCATGCTGACTTAATCTGTTACACTGCCTGAATTTGCCATAAAATATCCTCGAGCCCATTTATGATGTCCTTAAAATTCTTTCTGAATATGCTTGTATTCCTGTGCAGTTTTATTGAGGTTTTTACACTGATCAATTGCACCAGCTTGCTCACCGACAGATGAGGTGGAGTTGACACAAACAGATGAACGCGATTTTTCGATGTATGTCCTTTTATTATTTCTATAACACCGGCTTAATATATTCCTCGCACTAAGGTTCGTACTCACTCAATCCCTCTACCTTGAAGTACTTTCTTGCGATATTTCGTTATCCATACAATCTGGTATTTGAGGTTATATAGGCTATGATTTGATTTTCCGTAGTTTTTCATCCGGCTAACATACTAAAAGCGAAGATTTTGTCCCCAATACCCATATGAGACAATAAATTCTATGGAAAATCCAATACACAAAACTTCCGAATACATGATTTTTCTAGTCCGAGGGGAATTCCCGGTAGTTTTAATATATCTTTATCCGTCGGCAGGCTAACAGTTTTATGTAATATCCGTATTTTTACATTACAAATTATTCCGCGATAGCGGATATTTAAAACAATGAAAGGTTAACTGTTATTTTACTCTTAGAAATTCTTGGTTATATTGCCTCGGTGTTGGTTGCCATATCCCTCATGATGAGCGGAATTGTTAAACTCCGTGTTATCAATCTCATTGGAGCAGTACTGTTTGCTGTTTACGGGCTAATACTTCATGCATATCCGGTTGCGGCAGTTAATGGGATAGTGGCTCTTGTTAATATCTACTATTTATTTGATATTTACCGCACAAAGGAATTTTTCAGGATTCTCCCTGTTCAACACGATTCCGAATACCTGCATTATTTTCTTAAATTTTATAGTGGAGACATCCGCAAATTTCAGCCGGCTTTTTCCGGAGAAACCACGACCGACTCTATTGTTATTTTCATTCTCCGCAATACCGTTCCAGCGGGATTGATACTCGGTAAAAAAATCAATAAAGACACACTTGTTATCGATTTAGATTATGTGGTTGAAGGATACAGAGACTTGAAAATTGCAAAATATGTTTACACCCATATATTCGAAGAAACCAATTCCAAACTTATTTACACGCTTCCCGGCAGCGAAAAACACGATGCCTATCTAAATAAAATGGGATTTGTTAAAACCCAGCTTAACGCCTTACCGGCATACTGCTTGAACAGAGAATAAAACCAGGGCAAATACTGACAAGAAATGCTGCCCTGCTTTTTTATTTTGTGCCAAGCGGGACAGCAATTCTATTACGTAAATATCCTTACAGCATTACTATAGTAACTGAACTCTGTAAAATCTCATCACACCAACTATTATAAACCTGAAGCCTAAAATGGCCACCACGATAATGCGTATATTCCCCGAAAATTTAATTTCTTTATCGGGCTCTCAACGCCAGCAGTGCAAGTAGGCTATAAGGAGCCAGAAAAAAAAATACGACGATGGGTTTAATCTCCTCGCCTTGTCTCCATTAAAGCTTGAAGGAGAGCTTCCCTACTTCAATGGAGGTTGAGGCATTGTATTTAATAAAATTTTCTTCTGAGTTGAAATCCTCCGGCCAAAGCCCTCAATGTCATTGAGTTTGAGCTCCGTTACCGGGATTTTTAATAGACAGGCATAGACTTTCCCTTATGGATGGATACGAATACCCCAAAAAATCCAAAACCAAAAACGATTTACCGTGTTTGTTTTACGAATCTATTTCTTTTTGAATAATTATCCACTTGATAAACGCTTCCTTCAAAAAACACCACTGGAATTCGGTTCCCCTGAAATTTCGGTAGAGATTCTGCAATGAGGCGAATTAGGCCTCAGAAACACACTAATCAACTTGACTTTTTTTAGAGCGAAATTTCACAATGAAATTGTACTACATTCCCCATGCAATTAGTGGCTTGGTATCCACCCCTTCGGGGAAAGCCTGGGAACAGCTGGGTTGAACCACCCCAGAGTGAACTCTGGGGTTAGGCGATAGTTGATTTTAACCGCTCGGAGAGCGGTTAGTATTCATCTCCTAACCCCGGCTCTTCAGGCCGGGGTACCTTACCCCCACTGGGTTTCAGGCTTTAGCCATTGGAAAACATATAAATAGATTACTCTTTAACTCTATTTTTTATTCGAGAAAGGAATCTTATCAAATCCATTTCACCAATATATATACGAGTGAGGTAAAAAACTCCACCAGAAAATCAGGTGAACCCCATTTGAACCATCAATTCTCTCAGCGGAAACTTTTGTGTTGACTTACTGGTTGTAAAATAGTATATTAATAAAAGTATGAAAAGAAAAATCAAAAATTCCGTTTTTGCATTCTGTTGTTGCTGTATGAGCTTAAGCTCAGAACGGGATTTTCATAAATTTTTGTAATGATTCTATAAAACAAATTTATATGCAGCCCGTTTTTAACGGGCTTTTTTTTTGCCGTTTTGAAACTTAACCATAAATATAAAAAAAGGATACAGCGATGAAAGCACAAAGTATATTAGAAACAATCGGTAACACTCCGCACGTTAAACTGAACCGGCTTTTCGGCTCAACAGCGGAAGTATGGGTAAAACTTGAACGGGCCAATCCCGGTGGCAGCATAAAAGACCGGATTGCTTTGGCGATGATTGACGATGCAGAGAAAAAAGGGATACTAACCAAAGAGAGTATCATTGTCGAGCCAACTTCCGGTAACACGGGAATCGGGCTTGCCATTGTTGCCGCGGTAAAAGGGTATCAGCTTATTCTGGTTATGCCCGAATCCATGTCGATTGAGCGCAGAAGGCTGATGGCTGCATACGGGGCTAAACTGGAGTTAACCCCAAGGGAAAAGGGGATGAAGGGCGCAATTGAAAAAGCTAAGGAATTAGCTGCAGCGGACAGCCGTGTTTGGGTGCCGATGCAATTTGACAATCAGGCAAACACGCAAATACACCGCGAAACTACTGCACAGGAAATACTTGCCGACTTTCCCGATGGCATTGACTTTTTAATTACCGGCGTTGGAACCGGCGGGCATATTACCGGTGTGGCAGAAATACTTAAACAAAATAATCCGGCATTAAAAGTGTTTGCCGTCGAGCCTGAACTTTCTCCGGTACTCAGCGGCGGCAGTCCCGGCCCGCATCCGTTGCAGGGCATTGGAGCAGGATTTATTCCATCAATCTTGAACACCGCAATCCTGGATGGTATAATTACAGTAAGCAAAGACGAAGCATTTTTATACACCCAGCGGGCAGCAAAAGAAGAAGGATTGTTTGTCGGTATTTCATCAGGCGCATCATTGGCTGCAGTTGCAAAAAAGCTTCCCAGCATCCCTGAAGGAGCGGTTGTCTTAACTTTTAGTTATGACACTGGAGAAAGATACCTTTCAGTCGAAGGGCTTTTCTAAATCAGCTTGGATAATGAGAAGCCTTGCAGTCACGGTTTTAGCGTTCTTCTATAATTTCAAGGAAAGTGAAATGATAAATTTCCATTTCCATCCTTTGGGAAAAGATTACAGATTGCTTCAGCAAGGCCAGCGCCCCTTTGCTGGGTGTCGCATAGTTCAAAACTGTTTTTGCGAACAACAAGGTTGGGTTAAAGCCACAAAAGGTTTATAGTTCATCAGTCACAGTGCTCAAAACTAGGCTATAAGTCGAAAGTCTTTATGCATGCTCTCCCCGGCCTTTCGTATCCAGATGTATGGAAACAGCCGGGGCAACTTAATAATTTATAGCATAAGAAGCTTTAACCATTAAAACTGCCCCGGTTTTT
>JACPGF010000455.1 GCA_016182615.1 Ignavibacteriales bacterium | reverse complement strand
GATTTTAGTGCACTGACCAGCGAGCATGAAATTATTGCACCGGGCAATTCGAAGTTTATACTGGAGCAGCCCGAAAGCGGGATATGCAAAGTAGTCTGCTTCTCCCCCCGGCATGACCTGACTTTAGCTGAAATGCAGATAGAGGAAATAACACAAGTTGTTAAGGTGTGGAAAGATGAATACAGTACACTCGGCAGTAATACTCTCATTAATTATATAACCATTTTCGAGAACAAGGGTGAATTGATGGGATGCAGCAATCCGCACCCGCATGGGCAAATATGGGCACAACATTCCATCCCGGAAGAACCGGCTCTTGAGCAGCAACAACAATTGGCTTATTATTCAGAAAACCATGAAACTTTATTATCGGGTTACCTCGCAGAAGAATTGCAATTGCAAGAACGTATCGTTGCAGAGAATAACAGTTTCGTTTTACTCGTGCCGTTCTGGGCAGTTTGGCCATTTGAAACTATGATACTTCCAAAATCCCCTGTTGCAAGCCTTTCGGGATTTGATGAATCGCTAACCGTTGATTTTGCTGATATGATACGGGTTGCAACGGCAAAGTATGATAACATTTTCCATTCATTGTTCCCTTACTCGTCTGGTATTCATCAGGCACCAACGGACGGGAAGGAACATCCTGAATGGCACATGCATATGCATTTTTATCCGCCTTTGCTTCGCTCGGCTACGGTAAAAAAATTCATGGTGGGCTACGAATTAATAGCTGAACCACAGCGCGATATAACAGCAGAAAGCAGCGCGGCAATTTTACGCGGCGCATCAACAGAACATTTTAACCGGAGATAAAATGAATCGGAAATGGATAGAAGTTACCTGCGTACTGGCTTTGATTGCTTTCAGTAAAGCTTTCGGGCAATACGGCAATATTGATATTGATAGGTATATTCAGGATGCGACCGTTTTCCAGGAGAATCAGCTGCCACACCTGCCAACTTTAATCCCTTTTTCCTCGCTTGCTTCAGCGAAATCAGAATCGGAGCAGCAGTCCGAAAATTATTTCTCTCTGAATGGAGCCTGGAAGTTTAAGCTTGAGCAAACACCGTACGTGTTCCCCCTTGCATTTTATGTAAAAGATTTTAATGATGCTGATTGGGGAAATATTCGGGTGCCTTCTGTTTGGCAGATGCAGGGATACGACCACCTGATATACCGGAACGTGCCGATGGAGTTTACACCGTATGACCCCCCGCATGTCCCTAAAACACTTAATCCTACCGGATGTTATAGAAGAACGTTCACCATTAATCCAGGTTGGGAGGGTAAGCAGATAATCCTGCATTTCGACGGTGTTAAATCCAATGCCTTCGTTTGGGTTAACGGTATCTTTGTTGGATATGATGAAGGCGGTATGACTCCCGCCGAATTTGATATTACGAAACACTTGCAAAAAGGAGGCAACCAGATAACTGTGCTGGTTACACGCTGGAGCAGCGGGTCATATCTCGAAGATCAGGATATGTGGCGGTATTCAGGTATTTTCAGGGATATTTACCTCTACGCTAAAAGTGCTGCATGCTCATTGAACGACCTGCAAATTGAGACAGGATTTGATAAAAGTTATACCGATGCAACTCTGCGCGTACATCTAGCGGCTGCAGGAGCGGACGCACTTTCCGGTAAGGCATATACTATCCGTTACACCTTGCTCGATACACTGGGCACTATCATTGCAGAAGGGAGCACAAAATTACAGAGTAACCTAAAGGCGGATTTTACTGCCGGGATTAAAAAACCGCATAAATGGTCCGATGAGAAACCTTATCTATATACACTGCTGCTGGAGTTAGCCGATAATAGTAATTATACTACTGAAGTAATTAAAAAGAAAGTCGGCTTCAGGAAGGTAGAGTTGCTTAATGGACGTATCTGTTTGAACGGTGTGCCGTTTTATTTTAGGGGAGTTAACCGGCATGAACATCATCCAAACTATAGCGGTGCCATTAACCGCGAAATGATGATAAAAGATATTTTATTGATGAAGCAGTATAATATTAATGCTGTCCGGACAAGCCATTACCCCAACTGCCCTGAATGGTACGATCTGTGCGATCAATACGGAATATTGGTACAAGATGAAGTAAATGCGGAATGCCACTTTACCGAATATACATTCCCTGAAAGAAAGGATTACCACGCTGCCTTCATGGACCGTTTTACGGGCATGGTTCAACGGGATAAAAACCATCCGTCTATTGTCATGTGGTCAACGGGAAACGAGTGCGGACTTGGTGAAATTCACTATAAGATGAACGAATATGCGCGTGCAACAGATAAAACACGATTAATTATGCATCAGTCAAACACTCCCGATGGCGATGCTCCTTTCGCAGATATCAACGGCCCGCGGTATCCAACGGTGGCACGGCTGCGGCATTTTGGCCTTACCTCGCCTAAACCGGTTGTAATGGGCGAGTATGCACATGCAATGGGCAACAGCCTTGGTCAATTTGATGAACTATGGGATTTGATATACACAATGCCAAAACTGCAAGGCGGCTTTGTGTGGGATTTTGTCGATCAGGGAATGGATGTACCTTTGCGGTTAACCCCGGAACTTTCGGAAAATAGAATAGTATCTGCTGTTATGGGCAATCCTGAAATAATATCGGGAGTTAAAGGGAAAGGCCTTAAACTAAGCGGTCTTGATGATTGGATAGAAATATATAATGCCCCAATACTCGACAGTCTGACAAATAACATTACCATATCATGCTTTATTAAAGGAGATACTTGGTACGCGGAGAACCCTATAGTGACACGCGCCGAACAATTTGGTATTACGCAGCGTTCACCGGATTCTGTCTCATTCTATATTAATAATTATAGAAACACGGTAACGGTAAAGGTGCCCAATGACTGGAAAACGGCATGGCATCTGCTAACTGCTCAATATAACGGGACAAAGATGAGTATTACAATTGACAGCAATTTTTCGGCTGAAAAAAATTATTCCGGCTCAATAAAATACACCCGCCATCCCGTAAACATTGGCAGGGATATTACGAAGAATACCGATCAGCACTTAGGATGGATGTCCAATTGTGCAATTGATGAAGTACGCGTAAGCTGTCAAAAAGAAAACACGGAGAAATTACTCATCGATTTACCGCTTGATGTTATCGACACAAACGGTAGATTTGCTTATTACGGGGCAAGTTCATTTGTTTGCAATGGCGTGGTTTTTTACAACCGGATACCTCAACCGGAACTGCATCAGATGAAAAAAAGCCAGGCACCCATCCGGTTTTCACTTGATGCTGGGAAAAGGCTGTTAACCATAAAAAATACTTTCAGTGCAACTAACCTATCTGAATTACAATTAAACTGGTTTTTATATCAATCCGGTACACAAAAACTTTCAGGTATTATTCCAGTCAACTGTGCCCCGATGGATTCTGTCAGCCTTCTCCTGCCAGTAGAAATTCCAGCGGAGTTGGCAGACGGATATTTGCTTGAGTTTTCGTTTACCACCCGTGATAATGCTTCGTGGAGCAAAGCAGGCCATGAAATTGCATTTGAGCAATTTGCGCTGGCTCCAAGGAAACAAATAGTAAAATTGCAGGAAGCCAATGGGAAGCTCGATTATCAACGCAGAGAGAACAAAGCAATGGTAACCGTTAACGGAGTAACCTATACGATTTATGAAAAGACTGGAATGCTTTCTGCCGGTTACACAAATGCACCTGATGCTGCAATTTTTAACGGGCTGATGATGAATGTATGGCGTGCACCCATTTCAAATGAAAAAGTTGATTGGGGCAAAGCAGAAGCCGACTCTTGGTACTCGTCAGGGTTGAACCGTCTTATACTTGATACAATCTCGGTAAAACTTGAGGCAGGGCAGCAGAAAGTTAAAGTTTTTGTGGAACAAGTTTACCGGATTCCGGAAACAGAAGACAATATACTATCGTCATTTACCTATACATTTACTGCAAACAATCCGGTAAAAATTGAGCAGCAGCTCGATTTTCAGGGTTACTTCCACTATGACTGGCTGCCGCGGGCAGGCATGCAATTCTTGTTAGACGGTACATGCTCCAATATTTCATGGTTCGGAAGGGGACCGTTCGAGACTTATCCGGATAGAAAGTCCGGAGCAAAAATTGGCAATTATCAATTAGCGCCTGATTCATTTTATGTGCCTTATGTTTCACCCGAAGATTACGGCAACCGGACTGATGTTGCATGGGTCAGTTTAAAACTTCCGGGTGAAAGAGAATTTAGCATTATTGCCGATAACACTTTTAACTTTTCTGTTACACCATTTACCGGAATAGACCGGGCAGTTTACCCGTTCCAGTTACAGCGTGATGGCGTTTTACGCTTGAATATCGATGCAGGAATAACCGGGGTTGGCGATACACCCGTCCCCGTATTACCACGGTACAGGGTATATCCTGTAGTAACCCGTCAAATAATTTATTTGCAGCCCGGCAGGATGAATTAAATGAACAAGCCACTTGTTTGCACAGTATTGTTTTTTGCCGGTCATTTATGGGCCGGTGAACCGAAACCTCAGGCGGATACCATTGTCGCAAACATTGGATCAAGTACTATAAGTGTTTCTGAATTCACCGGATTCTACTCGGCATCGCTCCGGAAATTTGGATTGTCCGATAATCTCGGGAACAGGCAAAAAGTACTGAACGAGTTGGTTTCAGATAAACTGCTGGCTCTCTCGGCAAAACAAACAGGGCTTGATAAGACGCGTTCTGCCAAACTGGAATTGCAAAGGATTACTGTTCAAGAACTGCTGAACCGTTATTCTTCCGTGAAGATTAAACCGGGAGTAGTTGTAGAAGAAGCTGATATGAAAGAGATATACAGAAGGATGAACACACAGGTTAAAGTTAGCCACCTGTACGCAAAGGATAAGCAGACAATTGATAAAATATTTGCAGGCTTGCAAGCCGGCAATAATTTTGATTCAACCGCTGAGAAGTTGTTTACTGATCCGGTATTACGAAAAGCTAAGGGCAGTCTGGGATATATTTCGTATGATGAAATGGACGCAGCCTTTGAAGATGCAGCATTTAATCTGGCTTCCGGCACAATATCTTCTCCGGTAAAAACAAACTATGGCTATAGCATCATCCGTGTTGAGGATATAAGAAGCACAGGATTATTAACAGAGCCAGACTTTATAAACAAAAAGCCTCAGTTTGAACGTATCGCACGGCGGAGGAAACTTGCAGGGCATTTCAAATTATTTTCCGACTCGATCAGAATCGCACTTCATATAGAATTTAGTGAAAAGGCAGTAAATACACTTTTTGCAGAAATACAAAAGAATACCACTTCTTCTTTGATGCAGTCCGTGTCCTCGTTAGAAAACACGCAGCTTAAACCGGGAATAGTTGTATTAAAGACCATCCGGGGAAGTAAAACCATAGAAGAGTTACGTAAAATTGCCCGGTTCACATCGGATGGCCAAAAACGGTTCATACAGTCTGTCGAGAACCTGAAAGACTTCATTGCAGGAATAGTCATTCGCGAAGAAATATTAAAAGCCGCGCGAAAACTACAGTTAGATAAAGAGCCCGGTTTTAACAAAGATGTGCAGGAAGCGTTTGAAAACTATCTCTCGGCTGCTGCTTCTGCTAATTTCAAATCTGGATTAAAAGTTCCGGATAGTGAAGCAGCCGCGTATTACCAAGCAAACATTTCGAATTATACTACCGCGGAACAACTCCGCATTGCCTCTATTTTAGTTGACGATGCAGCACTTGCATCAGGTATCCTTAACCGTGTCCGCGCGGGTGAGCGGTTCGAGGAATTGGCCCGCGGATACTCATTGCAAAAAGCACTAGCGGAAAAAGGCGGTGATATGGGCTTTTACTCACGCGGTGAACTTAAAAACCTTTCTGCTGAGTTTGCCAATGCCGAAGTGGGCGATATAATTGGCCCGCTGAAACAAGACAACAAGTTTGTTATAATGCAAGTTACCGGTAAAAAACCCTTAACAGTGCAGCCGTTCGAAGAAGTGAAATCAAAAATTCTACAGGATATAATTACCATGAGGTGGATGCGGCACAAACAGGCATTGGTACAAAATCCGCCGCACGGAATAGCTATCAACATCAATCAAGAAACTTTAAAAAAAGCAACGTGGAATGAAACAAATTAACCTATTACAATTTGGAAGGCTTTGTCTGCTTGGAGTTTTACTAACCTCCTCTACCCTGCTGGCACAACGGTATGGTAAAATAACAGGAAAGGTATTTGATGCAGTAACATCCGAACCGCTGCAAATGGCAACTGTGGTTATCGAAAAAACCAGAATGGGTGCAATAACCGATGCTTCCGGTAAATACTCGATAATGAAAGTGCCATCCGGGGTATATTCGGTGTCGGTAAAATATCTTGGTTATCACACGATGAAGATAACAAACGTTGAAGTACTGACGGATTTAACGTCAAAATTCGATTTCCCTTTGGAGCCTGTGTCGGTGAAAATTTCAGGCGATATTGTTGTAACTGCATCACGGGATATGGTGCGGAAAGATATAACTTCAACCGAGTCGAGAATTTCTGCGGATGATATTGACAAGCTTCCCGCGCAGGAAGTATCTCAGCTAATCGATCAGCAGGCAGGTGTCTCACGGGATGCTGGCGGCGGGCTGCATATCAGGGGCGGCAGATCCACTGAAATTTCCTATCTCGTGAACGGGATCAGTATCACCGATGATTATTCACGCGGGCAGGCTGTGCGCATTGAAACCAACGCCATACAGGAGCTGCAGGTTATCAGCGGATCGTTTAATGCCGAGTATGGCAATGCCCTCAGCGGCGTTATAAACTATGTTACAAAAACCGGGAGTGATAGAATTGAAGGAAATATCGAGCTATCGACGGGTGACTATATAACAAATAGAACGGGTGTTTTTTGGGGACTTGAGGATGTGAGCCCGGTAGCAAACTACAATATTGTCGCGAGTGCCGGCGGGCCGGTTTTCCCTGAGAAACTGTCTTTTTATGCAACCGGCAGAAGGTTCTATAATGACGGTTGGCTGTATGGCATAAATACTTATAAGCCCGAAGGCAGGTATCTGATTTCCGGAACTGATACTGTTGCTAACCCCGGTAATGGCGATTGGGTTTCGATGAGCTATGAAGATTTATGGAGTGGGCAGGCAACGCTGGAATATAAGCCGTTCAATTCACTTTCCCTTAAAACCGATTTCTTTGGCAGCTTTTCTGAATCACGCTCGTATAATCACATCTACCGCTTAAACCCGGATGGTGATAAAAACTCAACGTATAAATCAATGAGTGTTTTCCCGAAACTCACGCACACAATTTCAAATACAACATTCCATGAACTGGTGTTTTCATACAGGCTTAACGAGAACGATTCCAAATTGTACGGTAGCCCTTATGATTCACGCTATGTGCATCCCGATTCACAAAACGTATCTGGATATACGTTTCTGCGGGCAGGAACAAATCTCAACCGCTTTAACAGAAAAACCGAGAGCATTATTTCTAAATACGAAATTACCAGTCAACTGACTGAAATACATTTAGTAAAGGCAGGGCTTGAAGTTCAGGCAGATCAAATAACCTACGAGAATATTAACCTTGTTCCCGCGGAGGATGAAAAAGGAAGACAGCTAACTCCATTCCAGCCTATGGTACGGGGTACAGATAATACACAGCATGATTTATTTGAAAGGAAACCTGTTAAGTTCGCGGCTTATATACAGGATAAAATCGAGTACGAGAGCTTAATTATTAATTTAGGTATGCGCTTCGATTTATTTGATGCTAAGGGAAAAGTCCCTGTAGATCAGGAAGACCCTAATGTTTACAACCCCCTGAAATTAAACCATTTATACTACGACGTAAACGGTGATGGTGATATTGGCTCAAATGAGCAAACAGCGGCAAATATAATTCCCCTTGCCGAAAGAGAAAAGTTCTGGTGGAGAAAGAGTAAAGTAAAATCGTTTTTTAGCCCGCGTGTCGGGCTCGCCTATCCAATAACCGACAAAGGCACTATCCGTTTTTCTTATGGCATATTTCAGCAGATACCCGAATACAGCCAGCTTTATTTAGGAGATCAGCTAAAGATTACGGCCTCGCAAGGCAATCAGGGACCGTTCGGTAACCCGGATTTAAAACCTCAGACAACAACCATTTATGAAATTGGTTTCAAGCAAATGGTAACAGAGCAAATTGCCATTGATGTTACCGGTTATTACCGTGATATAAGGAACTGGATTTCTACCAGCCAGCCAATTCCCACGTTTCTCGCGGGCACATCCTACTCGATAAGCATTAACAAAGACTTCGCGAATGTGCGTGGTGTGTCTCTATCTGTCAGGAAACTCTTTGCTGACTATTATTCCTTTGACATCGATTATAACTTTCAGCTGGCAGAGGGAACAAATTCTTCGCCCGACCAAGAATTTTACTCGCAGTTAAACGGTGCAGAACCCACGAAACAAATGACACCATTAAACTGGGATCAGACCCACACGCTTAACGCATCGTTTTACGTGATGTACGAAGGATGGGGTATGAGTTTCATGTCAAAACTTAATACAGGGCAGCCATATACACCTGAAGCAATTGCCGGTACTTACACGGGGAGGAATATCATCTCGGGCTTAACGCAAAACAGCCGCAGAAAGCCTCTGCAATTTAATCTTGATCTTGAAATATTTAAGAACCTGACGCTGGCAGGTAACGAGATAATGGCATACTGCAAGGTGTTTAATGTATTCGATGCTAAAAATCCGGTAACTGTTTTCGGTGACACCGGGAAACCCGACTATACCCTGCAGCAGGATCAGGTATTCAGCTATGATAAAGGATGGTTTACCTATCCAACATATTATTCGCAGCCGCGCAGCATATACATTGGCATGAGCGCTCAATTAGATTTTTCGAAATAGGAACCATAATGAAACAAAACGTTTTTTTACGGATACAAACTTTTTTAATGGCAGTTTTTATTCTAACATTTGGAGCTGCTAATCTAAGCGCTCAAAGTAATAAGCATGTGCCATCGGACTTTAGAGGCGACCCGAATCTCCGCCGTAATTCGAACTTAGACGGCAATAATATCAGGGCAACTATCTTTAACACCGGATACAGCGGTAAACCTGATAACAGGGCTGATTATGTTGCATATGAGTGGCCAAAGAACACCAACCGTATTTACATTTCAATTTTGGCGATATGGCTTGGCGGCGAAGTTAAAGACAATAATGGCAATATCATTCATATTATCGATATGCCCGTTTGGCGCACAGACCCGAGTGGCAATTCTTGGAATATGGAACCTGTCTCCGGATTTTCCAATCCCCTCTCGAAAGAAATTGCCCGGAGCGATGACCCTGCCTCATGGCCGACAAAAGCGCAAGGCGGCTGGCGGGATAAGCGCTCGAGCGTTACTGATCCGGGCTGGGTAGGTTCGTGGAATGGCTTTTTTGGCAAGAATATTTTTAATGCTGATCAGGAATTTTATTTTATTACAGCAGATAACAATTACAAAAAATTTGATTACACACCCGACACAACCGATCTCAGCCGTAACGGATTAGGCCTGCAGATGGATGTGCGTACGCTTGCATGGACTCAAGTGCTTATTAACGATGTTGTTTTTCTCATACACGATGTGAAGAACGATGGTACAAAAGTAATAGATAAAGCAGCATTCATGATATTCCTTGCGGACTATGTTGGCGGTGATGGAACCGATGATTTTCCGTTTGTCGATTTGCAGACTGATATTGCATTCCTTACCGATAATGACCGGATCGGTACAGAGCCGTTTGGAAAAGATCCGGTCGGCGCAGCAACGGTTAAGTATATCGAAACTCCGGGCAACCAAGTTGATGGCATTGACAATGATGGCGATTCGGATCAGTACCCCGCCTTGCAGGCGTATTTGGGAACAAATCTAAATACAAAATTACCTGCATTTACCGCGGGTGATTTCACTCAACGCAGTTTACTGCCGGGAGATAAAATTGTCCTGATTGAACCTGTTACTTTCAACCGCATCATTACGACTTATCCCGTGAATGGTGGCACTGTTAAAAGTCTTGGCAAAGAATATGTGTTACCCGCCGGAGGTATAACACTTTCGGAGGACACACTCGCGAATGCTTACGACGAAGATCTGGACGGTTTGATTGATGAAAACAAAAACCTGCACCTGTTCAGATATGATGAAGTTAGCCGTACCGAAAAACCCGTGCGCTATATTAATTATCTTTCGTTTACGGCCGGTGATACCGTTAAACGCGGGTTTATTGTTCCAGGAATACAATTGCCGTACGCGTATGAAAATATTGCCCCAATGGTGGATGAATCCCGCGATGACGGTTTTGACAACGACAAGGACTGGGTTGCTTTTTATGATGATCTTGGCCTTGATGGTGTACGCGAAAGTATGGATACCGGCGAAGGAGACGGCAAACCAACAAGCGGTGCGGGTACCACCTATCCCGGTGAACCGAACATTGATAAGACGGATGTTTCAGAAACCGATTTAATCGGTATAACCAGCGCGGTGCAAATACCGGTCGGGCAAATAAAATTTAATACTGTGCCCGATAATTACGTGTGGGATAATATTCTTACACCCGGAAAAATTTCACTGATCCGCTCGATTGGTGAATATGATACGTATGTCGCATCCGGGTTTTTCCCCATACTTCCCGGTGAAAGACAGCGCATGGCCATATCGGTGGCAATAGCAGGCGGCGGCAATTCATCAGCGGCTGACTTGGCAAGTGCCCGTGAAAAACTGCGG
>JACPGF010000450.1 GCA_016182615.1 Ignavibacteriales bacterium | reverse complement strand
GAGTTAAAACCACCACCGCCTGAGCGGTTATCGGTTTTCGGACGTGCTTCGTTAACGACGATTTCTTTGCCTTTGAGTTCTTTAGAATTTAATTCTTTCATTGCTTTAAGGCCTTCGGAACCGGTCATGAATTCAACGAATCCAAATCCTTTTGAATCCTGTGTAAAACGGTCTTTAATTACCGCAACACTTGAGAGGTTTCCATAAGAAGAAAACAATGATTTAAGATCTTCTTCAGTGACTGATGTGGACAAATTTCCAACATAAAGTTTCATAACTTCTAACTTTCTTTAGTTTTTTCATCTATCAATGTAGCAGAATATTGATATAGATGATACAATACGCTGGTAAAAATCTGAGGGGGGAAATTGTTGTGAGACTATTCGACCGGACTTCTTTATTACGTGACCAATATACACAATAACAACTGCAAAACCTAATTTAAATTAAAATATATTTCAGAATATGTTATGGGTCACCTGAAATTCCGGTGGGGTCTTTCGTAAACAATATCTAAAATAGATAGTTTTAAAAAATTCTGCTCCGCTGGAGCTGCAATGTATTTTTTGTTTCTGTTTTCTATGCCAAAGACATGCCCTCGGCATAGCTATTCCAGCCCTTGCCGGGCTTCAGGATTTATGCTTCTCATAGTCACATATTCAAACACCGGGTTTCTGAAGCCCAGAAGAAACGAAATAGCAAGAGCCACGTGATATAATTTAACATTTGAGTACCACCGGAACTCTGACCTGACAGCATAAATTTGGAAGCAATAGCTAATTGTTTAAATTTTTAATCTCCCAAAAAACTCCACAAAAAAATCATGAGAACCTATGCTATTTGTAGCTACTCAGCCTATGTAAACTGATGTCGAACTGTGGCGTTTAACTAATATTGATCCTTAATTAATAAATCGAATTTTTTATGCCCTAACCTCAGATTTCAGTCTGAGGATTAAATAACCAATAAACATCAGGCTTTAGCCACTATATTGCACTTTAGGATTTTAAATTAATTCCAGCGGCTGATGCCTGTGGGTTAGATGGGCTGGGTTTCCTCAAGCTGAAGTTTGAGGTTAGGTGATGGAAATTGTTTATAAATAAAAGGAGTAGTTTCAAATATTTCCAATATATTATTTCAATTCTCACAAAATACAACCGGAATTGGATTTTACACAATTTGATTTTACATTGTAACTTATTCGCATAAACTTGAGATAATTTTCATGAAACTATTCGTGCTCGTATATTTGGCGTGTATATGCATTTATAGTCAGGACCGCTTTCTCGTTAGTAAAGAAAACCGAATGTCTTTGTCAGCTAAAGCTGCTCCAAAGATTGTAAACGGTGTATTATTGCAGCACTTGAATGAAAAAAACGAAAAAATCAAAAATGGCATCAGTTTAGAAAGAGACCAGTCTATTATCACGATACTGTATTTTGAAGATTTTCCAACCTTGCAGCAAATTCATGAAATGACAAAGAATGGCATAGAATTCTTTCCAACCACTTGGATTCCTAAATTTAACAACCACACCTATGGATTTTTAGTTGCTAAAATTCCGGTTATGTTGTTTTCATCCGCGATTGAACTTGAATGTATTAAAAAAGTTGATACGGCAGAAGAAGAAAACCATCCGCTAAATAACCAAGCCGCGAAAAAAATAAAGGCAGATTCCGTGTGGATTCAAGGTTATACAGGAGCCGGGGTGAAAATTGCAGTTCTTGATTCCGGGCTGGATTCTGACCCCTCGAATGATGATCTGCCTGCCACTATTCAAAAAAAAGATTATTCAAATTATCCCTCAAGTATCGATACCATTGTTGAGAATACGGTTACCGGTCATGGCACTCATGTAACCGGCACCGTTATTGGTCGGGGGATACTCTCATCGGGCAATACCGGAAACGGCGGCGGTTCATATAAAGGAATCGCGTATGGAGCTGACCTCATCTTCCTTAAAATTGGCAGTGATGCCACGGGCGGTGCCAGTACAGCAGTTGAAATTGCCGCGATACAGTCAGCAGTCGATACATTTAACGCGAAAATTATAACGATGAGTTACGGAGGATGGCAGACCTATCATGACGGCAGTTCAGCTATTGAGCAAGCCGCAAACTATGCAGTAAGAAAAGGAGCTCTTTTTTTTGCTGCTGCGGGTAATGACGGACAGACAGCACGGCATTTTTCAAGCACAGTTAATGCGCAAGACTCATCGGATTTTATACAAATTAATGTAAGCGGGGCAGGCACAAACAACACCGCCCTTTATATGAATCTTGTCTGGGCTGACGGGGTTGAAAACAAAGGACTGACATTCCAGTTATATAATAATTCTCAGCAACTACTCTCCCCCACCGTCTTGCAAACGGCTACGGAAAGCATGTCAACCGGGGTTGAGTCAAGGTATGGTTATTATAATTCGTACCTTCCCGCAGGTAATGGAACCTATTATCTAAAAGTGATAAACCCGTCAAATTCTTCACAGTTTTTTCACATTTATGAATATTGGAATAACGGATGTGTCAAGTTTAATAATCCCGACCCAATGTACACGGTGGTTGCCCCTGCCAGCGCGGATTCTGTGCTTGCAGTAGGTGCTTTTAACTCGCGGTCAACTTGGACTGCTTACGACAACAGCAGCCATTCATTTGGCTACACTTTAGATGACCTCTCGCCATTTTCAAGCCGGGGGCCAAGAGTTGATGGGGTTTTGAAACCCGATATTACGGCTCCGGGAAGTGTTGTTGTTTCAATAAGAGACCGGGACATGTACCAAACTGCGGATGATTATTTTATCGATAACGACGGAATAATTCCCGGTGGAAACGCGGACTATATTATTATGCAGGGAACAAGTATGGCCTCTCCGGCTGCAGCAGGTGCTGCCGCTCTTTTACTGCAAAAATATAGTTCCGTTACCCCTATACAGGCATATAACGCATTAAGGAATAAGGCATCATCAGACGGTTATACCGGTTCAGTTCCTAATAATACTTGGGGATACGGAAAGCTCAATATTAACCAAGCCTTAGAAGATGCCGCGCTTCCTGTTGAGTTAAACTCATTTATGGTAAAATCAGTCCGGGGTGTTTTGCAGCTTTTGTGGAGCACAATCACTGAGCAAAACAATGCAGGATTTTTTGTCGAGCGAAAAAATCGAGGGCAGGATTTTTGGAAAAGCATCGGATTTGTTGAAGGAAAAGGAAATAGTTATGCACCCGTCTCCTACCGGTATGAGGACTACACTGCTGAACTTGGTAAAAATTATCTGTACCGGCTAAAACAAACGGATAATGCAGGAGCATACAGTTACTCCCATGAAATTTCTGCTGTTCTGTTTGCTGATAGATTTAGGCTTTATCAGAACTATCCAAATCCATTTAATAATACAACCCGAATAAC
Source organism: Ignavibacteriales bacterium (assembly GCA_016182615.1). Lineage (GTDB taxonomy): Bacteria > Bacteroidota > Ignavibacteria > Ignavibacteriales > Ignavibacteriaceae > JACPGF01. The sequence goes on along the minus strand of JACPGF010000450.1, from coordinate 1,094 downwards.
CTATTTTATACCTGAACCGGGAAAAGTGCAACTGAACATTTTCTCTGTTTTAGGGCAGAGTCTGATGCAGTTAATCAATGAGGAACAAGATCCGGGTGCACACTATATTGCATTTGATGCAAAAAACCTGAGCAGCGGTGTTTATTTTATGGAATTACAATGCAATGGATTTAGGAATGTTAAAAAATTAACCGTTCTGAAGTAAACTGATGATTGGCTACTAGAATTATTCGGTGCCGTTACGGCATGAATTGAACCGCAGAATGTATTCATCCAAGGCATTTATGCAGGATATATACTTTACCTTCGGATAATCTGTTTTAAGTTTTAATTGCAGGTTTGCTGTAAGTCCCTGACCCCCGACAACAACTTCTTGATCAGGAAATGCCAGAATAATGCTTTCGAGCAGTTCAAGAAAACGTAAATAATTCAAATAAAAGCTGAAAGAAATGCCCACAACATCCGGTTTTTTATCTGCAATTGTCCTGAGAACTTCTTTTCCGGGACTGCTGCTGCCCATAAAAAAAACATTCCATCCGTTCAATTCGAACATATTTGCAACCATTTTCGCCCCAAGCAGGTGAAATTCCTTGTCAATACAAGTAATTATAACAGAGTGTCCGCAGTTTTTTCCGGATTGAGTGAAGGAATGGCGGCTCAACAGGCATTCTATAATCTGAGTTGCCATATGCTCATCGGCTATATTCATTTTACCCTGCTCCCACATTCTTCCAATCTGGTACAATGCCTTTTGAAATATCTGGAGATAAATTTCCTTGATGCTCACTCCTTCATTAAGAGTATCGGTTACTATTTTATGGCAAATAGTTTTCTCACCTCTAGTAAGCGCATCGAGAAATTCAAGATAAATTGATTCTTTGATCATAATTATTTAGTATTTTTATAAGCCATTTTTTTTAGTAGTACATACGGTTATATGAAAAAGAACATATTTATCACGCAGAAAATTCCCGTAATAGCAGAAAATATTTTAAAGGAGGCTGGATTCGCAGTCAGGGTCAATAAATCCGGACAAAGACTAACACAGCCTGAATTGATAAAACACCTTAAACACACCGATGCTGTTATTTCTC
>JACPGF010000442.1 GCA_016182615.1 Ignavibacteriales bacterium | reverse complement strand
AATGTGAGCCAGATAAGCACCGGCCATATTGATATTGCCCCTAACAACCTTGTATGCAATTTCACCATTGATGAAAAGTGTAAATGCAGAAGAAAGTGTCAACAGTATCATCATTGACTTGTAAACGCCGCCAAATACAACCGCGCCAATTGTAACGGCTAAGGAAGCGATAATAGACATTTTACCTTTTTGCCATACCTCAATTGCATTCGAGTTTTTCCACCGGAGTGTAAGACTTATACCATTCAACAGTCCAACAATAATCGCTAATGGTACATGCATCTCATTGTAGAAGGAGGTTTCAACCGATTGATTTAAAAGAGGTGCTGAAGTACCCACAAGGACAATTAATGCGGAAGCAGCCAATGCAACCGTTGCCGTAAATAATGCCAATTCTCTGGAAAGTAATCCTTCTTCAGCCTGCACCATTTCATTAAGATGTTTCCAACGGAAGACAACCATTCCGACACCCAAACCCGTAAAGGAAATGATGAAAACAAGGAGAAATACATAAACTGATTGTCCGGGTTCACCGAATGAATGCACCGATGAATCACCGAGAATACCACTGCGGGTTAAAAAAGTACTGTAAATAACTAAAACATAAATCAGTATCGAAAAGATCAGATTTGTTTTTGCAAACCTGCCAACATTATCGCCTTTTGATTGGCTCTTTCTCTGTACTACCATCGTGTGCAGGGCGGCGGCGCTAACTAACCAAGGGACTAAACTAGAATTTTCAACCGGATCCCAAGCCCAATAACCGCCCCAGCCCAAAACTCCATACGCCCAGTATCCACCAAGCATAATTCCTAAACCAAGAATTCCCGCACCCGCCAGTACCCAAGGGAATGCCTGACGAACCCAATCTTTATAATCATTACGCATAAGAGCACTAATCGCGAAAGCGAAAGGAACGGATGCCATCGAGAAACCGGTAAAAAGTATCGGGGGATGTATTTGCATCCAGAAATTTTGCAGTAGTGGATTAAGCCCTTTCCCTTTTACCAGCACATCAGATACGGCAAAACCGGCAGCCTGCAGTTTTGCATAGCTTTCAGAATCAAATTTAAAGAAGTTTTGCCCGCTGTTCGGGTCGCTAAAAAGAAAACTTTGTAATACCGGATGATTCAAAAGTGCTTGGTTAATGTGTTTTATATCAATAAAACTTGGATCAGTCCAAATTAATTCGAATGGATTTTTTAGTAATGGAGAAACCATTGCCAATAAAAAAGTAGTACTCAAGGTAAAGACAGCCATTACCGAGTATTCAAGTTCGCCTCTTTTAGAAACGTATGATTGAAGAAAAACACCAACAATACAAGTAAGCAGAAGCCAAAGCATAAAACTGCCTTCCTGCCCTGCCCAGAAAGTTGACATAAGAAAGCCGGTTGACAAATCGGCATTACTATAGCTGTAAATGTATTTATACTGATATTGATGGGTCAATATCGCGTATAACAAATAGGTGGAAGCCAGAATAACGAGCATCGTCATCCCGTGATAAGCGATTCTGCCGTAATTAACCAATCCGGTTGCACCTCTAAAAGCACGGAAATATATTACCATACTGAAAAGGCTTAGCACGAAAGCTAATGACAAAATAATACTACCTGCCATGTTGAACTCCTAAAAAGGGAAAACTAAGAATTAACTGATTTTTGATCCTGATACTTTGACGGACATTTCGTCAGAATATCGCGTGCATGGAAATTACCTTCTTTAAACTGACCTGTAACAACAATGCTCTGTGCAACTTCAAAATTGTTAGGAATTGCACCCTGATAAATTACCTTCATTTCATGACCTTTATCATCGCACATATAAAATGAAAACTGCTTATTGGCATTATCCATTTCATAGTTTTTCGATTTAACCCATTTTCCGGTAGCTTTCACCGTTTTACCTTTTTCCATAACTTTTGCCAAATCGCTCTCGTATGAAATATTACTCTGTGTAAACAGATAGATCATTAACGATAAAAACACAACGGCAATACCACCGCCGAAGATATATTTATTTTTCATTTTTTTGCTCTCTTTCTAACTTTGTTAATCTTTTTTCCAGACTCCACATGAAACCGAAAATACCGGTCCAGACGATGAGTACGATAATCAAAACAATATATAATGCATTTTGTGATAAAAATTCATTCATACTTTAATCCTTTTTCTCTGATTTTTCAATTTTCTCTTTTAGTAAATAAGAACGATAACCGATGTCCCACATCCAAGCATACAGTAATGTAAATCCGAGGAGGGACAAGTAAAAAACAACCTGCATATTTCCATTCATTTTAAAATTTACCAAGGGACCGGCGGTTGAGTCATCAGCCGAACCTGGATGCAGCCCCTTCATGATACGAGGCATAATAAAAATGAAAAATGGGACAGTAACAAATGCTATACTTGAATAAACGGCAGAAAGTGTAGCCCTTTTTTGCTCATCTTCAATGGCAGAGCGTAAGGCAAACAAAGCTCCGTAAATAAGCAGAATTGCGAAGATACTTGTCTGTCTCGGATCCCAGCTCCAAAATGAACCCCAGGCAAATTTTGCCCAAACGGCTCCAGTTACCGTTGCAAGAATGCAGAAAATCATGCCGAGTTGTGCTGAAGTGTATGCTTTTGCATCATCAATAATATTTTTCTTTCGAAGATATTTAATGCTGAAATATGTTGACATAAAAAAAGCAATAACTGTTAACCACGATGTGGGAACATGGAAAAAAATGATTTTTGCATTTTCTTCAAGACCGGGAATCAATGGATACTCGTACCAATTAACCGGATTCTTTACGATGGGAAAACCAATTCCCACAATTGAAACGACCGCTAATAATACGTAAAGGAAAATTTTTTTAACCATAAATAGTTTACAATTGTTAATAGTTGAAAATTGTCAATCTTTCCAGATAAAATCAAATAATAAAAAAGAAGCTGTCATCATTAGGACATCGTAACACAATAAAAAGAATATCTCTATCTGTGTATCAGCAAATGTCGTGCCATCCATGCAAAGTTTTGTTAAATCGATGAGCATCAGCATAAGCGGTAATAATATAGGAAATGATAAAACAGGGTACAAAGTTCCCTTAGACCCGGCTTTGGAAATAATTGCTGCAATTATTGTAGATGATACAGCCATTCCTATATTTCCCAGCGAAAATACCAGAAAGAATATATCAGGATTTTTGATAATAAAAGAGTCAAAAACAGCAGTATATAGTAAAAAGGTAACAATATTCATGGAAAAGATAAGTACCATATTATACAACATCTTACCGCCAAGAATCGTATCCGGGTTAGCAATAAGCTGCAGGGTCATGGTTGTGCCCCGCTCCTCTTCCGAAACAAAGGCGCGCGAAAGGCCTGACATGGCGGTAAAAAACACGATTACCCAGAACATTCCCCCAGCCATAAAAGGGGTAAGTTTTTCATTACCTACTGAGAACAAAATGACACTTATGGTAACTATAATGAACATAGCTAGAGAATTGATTGAATACCGGGTACGGAGTTCTGACTTAATATCTTTGAGAAACAACGCTGACATTGATTTAAACATTATTTATACTCCTCAAGATTGAGGACTGAGGAACATAGTGCTAAATCATTTTTTTCATTTGATGCGACGAGGATAACAGATTTATCCGCGTATTCCTTAATAATACCATAGAATTGTTCTTTCCCGGCATCATCCAGATTGGAGGTTGGTTCGTCAAGTATTAATAAAGAGGGAGTATGTGATAAAGCGAATATCAGCTTCAGCCGCTGTTTCATTCCGCTGGAATAAGTTTTAACGGCATCTCCCCTTCTTTTATTAAGCACAAGGCGGTCAAATAAAGTATCAATAAGACCGGAATTTTTTTCAATTCCACGTATCTTTAAAAATATATCAATGTTTTCTTCTGCCGAAAATTCTTCGTAAAAAACAAAATACGGCGAAAGAAACCCGACCTCATTATGCAGGTGTTGTTCCTCTATCATAACATTATTCTTTTGGTGGTGCACTTTTCCGGACGTAGGCGAAATTATATTGGCAATGGCTTTCACGAGAGTAGATTTCCCAGTACCATTTGAACCTGCAATTCCATAAATACCGTTAGAATGAAAGCCTGCATTGATATTTTTAAATATCGTGCGCCGTGAATATATTTTCGTGACATCCTGCAGTTGTAAACTGTAATGAATTTTATCCATTTATTATTGTAAACTTTCCTGTAAAAGTGTTTTTGGTTGTTTTAATAATGTAAAAATATACACCGGTACCTAGGGTAACGAAATGTTCACTTTTTAGATTCCATTTTATAATATTCAGTAAAACACTTTTTTTTCCGCTATATACCAATTGCATCGCTGCATTATACACGTTAAAATCAGCTTCGGATTCATAATCGTTTTGTGGGACGGGAATACAAATAAAAGGTAAAGTTGTCGATTGCAGTTTATAAGGATTCGGGTAAACCATTTGAGAAGTTAAAACCCAACCTGCAGCCGAGTTATTAAATATTGTTTCTTCAGATATTTCCGTTGCCTGAAAATGATTATAGAATAAAAAGTATTTTCCGGACAAAGAAATTGAGTTGGGCATTTCGTATGTGGTTGCCCTGACAACTACTTTACTTGTTTTTCCCGGATCGTGGGCAGCATTGTAATAGTCGCCATTGCTGATAAGAATCGAAATTGTATCTTTTGTAATTCCATTATTTTTGCAGTATCGAATGACAGAAATGCTTGCAGGTGCAGTATTAATAGAATCGCTCAGTATTGAGGATGAAAAATTTGAAGTAATCATTGCCTCGTATTCCGGATATAATTCACCTTCCTCAAAGAAAAGGCCCTGTTGTTTAAGGAATCCTGTATAATAACACCAGATGCTGAATTCACGGAGCATTGCAGAAAATGAACTATTCCGGTCTTTTAAACTTTTTTCAATAGAAACCATTGCCCTGTT
>JACPGF010000061.1 GCA_016182615.1 Ignavibacteriales bacterium | reverse complement strand
AACGTTAACCCAACTACCATCATCCGCCTGGTCAAACGCGTCTTAATCGCACCTTTATGGAATTGAAACTTTTATCTCACATTCCTGCAGGCACAGCAAAAACAAGTCTTAATCGCACCTTTATGGAATTGAAACGCAGGAATATCCGGGATAGTGGGAGTTGCCGGCACGGTCTTAATCGCACCTTTATGGAATTGAAACTGTTTTCAAATCTTTTACAGTTCCTTCTTTGCGTGGTCTTAATCGCACCTTTATGGAATTGAAACAAAGCATGTGCCTTAGTTTTCAAAAGTGCCGCCTGGTCTTAATCGCACCTTTATGGAATTGAAACATTGAAAGAGAAATTTTTAACTTTTCGGCTGCACTGGTCTTAATCGCACCTTTATGGAATTGAAACCGGCTTATAAGTTAATGGCAATTTCAACTGGCACAAGTCTTACAGTCTTAATCGCACCTTTATGGAATTGAAACTGTTTTAATCATTGCAATTCTCCGGTTTTAATCCTTCGTCTTAATCGCACCTTTATGGAATTGAAACACCGCTGAAACTTTTGCAATTAACCAATAACGAACAGTCTTAATCGCACCTTTATGGAATTGAAACTATTTTTGAATATTTGGATAATAAAAAAGTTTCCCGGTCTTAATCGCACCTTTATGGAATTGAAACTCCAGATAGGCCTTATGTCGCATATCCCATAACATTGTCTTAATCGCACCTTTATGGAATTGAAACGATTTTTTAGTACTATCTCATCATAAGTTATCACGTGTCTTAATCGCACCTTTATGGAATTCAGTCTTAATCGCACCTTTATGGAATTGAAACTACAAAATCTTGCCATTGTAGAAGCTACCCACTTTTGTCTTAATCGCACCTTTATGGAATTGAAACTTTTTTAACTGAAGAGAAAATAGAGCGCGTGCAGTGGTCTTAATCGCACCTTTATGGAATTGAAACTTTTTTGCAAACGCGCCATTGTCCGTTTTCAAACTGGTTTTAATCGCACCTTTATGGAATTGAAACTGATGAAGCGATTAAGCGGTATTGATAGCGTAACGAGTCTTAATCGCACCTTTATGGAATTGAAACGTTGTAGCGGCGGTAAATGAGATTGTTGAATACCAGGTCTTAATCGCACCTTTATGGAATTGAAACGTTGTCACATCTGCAAGTAACGATTGTGATTCAGACTGTCTTAATCGCATCTTTATGGAATTTGACACCCTACGGAAGGGTGCACCCCGCTGGGGCGCTTTTTTGTTTTATTGTTTTTCTACAGACAGAGCACCCCATTCGGGGCGCTGAATTTGCGGCAAACAGGATCGGCCTCTTCATACTCATCACTCAAAATTCATCACTCTCCTGCGCTGTTCTTTGTTGTTTTTCTGTTTTCTATAGACGGGGTACACCATGCGGGGCACTGAATTTACGGCAAACGGGAGCGGCCTCTTCATACTCATCACTCAACTCTCAAAGCTCATCACTACTCAACCGGCCTAGTTTTTCTTCTAGCATAAGCCTTGCTTCCGGGGTCATCATAAATACAAAGGTATCGCCGGGTTGCACGGTGTAGTTGCCCTCCGGTTTGTACAACCACTTCTCATCGTGCCGAACAGCAAGCAAAAGAGCATCTTCGATGTTGCCAAGAGACAAGCTGTCAATACTTTTCCCGGTTACGTGCTTACTAAGGATAATTTCCTCCACCCGAAAATTCTTTTCCCGTTCGCGCAGCATCGAATCAAGAAAAGATACCGCGGTGGGCCTAACCATCTCGGAAACCATGCGCAGACCGCCAATCATGTAGGGCGAAATAACAGAATCAGCACCGGCTTTTTTTAGTTTATCAAGATTTTTCACTTCTTTGCACTTTGCCACGATACGCAAATCATCCTGCATTTGCCGGGCGGTAAATGTTATTACCAGGTTGTAGTTATCATCGCCCGTTACGGCAAAAAGTCCTGCGGCTCTGTTTATCCCGGCTGCTTCAAGCACGTGCTCATCGGTTGCATCGCCGGGCACGAACAATATCTCCTGATCTTTGTAACGTGAAACTTCAATTTCACTTTTGTCGATAATAACAAATTGCCGCTTGGTTAAATAGAGTTCCTCGGCTATCTGAAAACCGATTTCCCCGCTGCCGCAAATAATATAATGCTTGTCCATTTTTTTTACACGCGATAAAGATTGTAATTGCCTGAATGCATTGTTTAATTCACCGCTAACGATAACCGCGGTAAAGTTGGTAAGGATAAACGTGAAAGCACCGATACCCGACAGTGCGATTATTATGGTAAACATCCTGCCGTATGGAGTATGGCTCACGTCAACTATCTCGCCATACCCAACAGTGGTTATAGTAATCATGGTCATGTAAAAGCACTCGAATAAAGTATTATGCATGTGCCCGAGATACCAGTACCCGAAAGTACCGATGACAATAACTAACAGCAGGATGGAAAATACCGGGATAAACTTTCTAAATACCGCGCGCAAAAGATTCATGCTGATAATTCTTTCCTCGAAATGAAAATCATTTTAGCATGAGCATTTTAACGGAGCGTGTTTCATGCTTGGTTTTAAACCGGCATATATACATTCCGCTTGCTAAATTGTCTGGCCGGTAATAACGCTCATAGTAACCTGCTTCTAGTATCTGGTCCAAGAGTAATTCAACGGTTTTTCCCAGAATATCATAAACGATCAGTGAAACATGGCTGGGTTCGGCAATAGAAAATCGTATAACCGTTTGCTGATTAAACGGGTTAGGGTAAGAATAAAACAAAGAATCTCTTTCCGGTGCATTCGGGATTATAACTGCTATTCTTTCTGTCGTGGTGATGATAACATCCGGAGACTTTTTCCTGTTTATCATGCAGAAAGAGGCATCGGCAAATAATAGCTTGCCCGGTTCAACAAGCCCGTTATCAATCTTCAGGAAGCGTTTCCTGCCCGGGTTAAGATACACGCTGCCAAGTTTAATCCACCCGGAGTTTTTTGTATCCTGCTGATTAATAACAACAACCGATGAGTCCATGTCGCCATACAAAGTAAAGCGCGCGTTTTTAGTGAATGAAAAATTAGGGACGGCGTAGGTATAAACGTCAAACCAGGCGGCGTATGTAAAGGTATCAAAATAGGTAATTGAAGCGGGAGCCGTGCTTTCCGCCATGTAGGACACTGAATCGAAAGCTGCAATAACATTTTGCGTCCATGAGCCGTTTTTTACAACATTTGCATTATCGGTTTCAAGAATCATCTTTGGTTTCGGGCGGTACACGTTACCGTTCCGGTAAGGCAGCAACGCGTTTTCTTTATAAACCGAGTTTCGCAGGGTGTCGGCAAGCTTATTGTTATTAAGCGGAAAGGCCTCGTAAAAGAAATAACTTTCGCCGTTAATACCCGCGCCGCGATTGGCTTTAACCATGTTCACCAGTAAATCGGGTGTTACCGTGTATGTCCCCGCTTTTGCAAGCACACCCGCGAACGTGATGCTTTTTTTAGATGACGGCACGTAGGATACCGCGCTGTTCAAGGTTGCCGTATAGTCGGGCAGTGTTTGCCGGTATAATTGCGGTATATAGTTATCTATCATACCGGAGTCCACCCAGGTTTTT
>JACPGF010000443.1 GCA_016182615.1 Ignavibacteriales bacterium | reverse complement strand
TGATATAACCGAGATAACAAGATGCAGTCAATCCATCAAGTGTGCCGGATTCAGTTCCAATTGTTTTGTCAATTACTGCATACATTCCCAAACCGAGCATTGTTGCAACAAAGCCGGAACTTATTCCCACGAGTGCTTCTCTTGCTAATACACGCGGTAATGAGGCTCGTTTTACATCTTCCGGAAAGACAGCTGATGTGCCGGCAGAATTAACTAACGGGATACTATCAGTTTGGCCAAAGACAACTGAGACTGAAAAAATAAAAAGGATAACAAGAGAGCGCATAACCAACAGACCATTAATTAGAATAATTCAATTTCTAAACATAAATGAGAAAAACCGCATTTCCCAAAAGAGTTGGAGGTTTCTGAATAATTTTAGAAACAATGTAATAACTGTATTTACGCGTAACCGTTTTATTGCAGCAAGTTACACAGTGTGAGCCGCAATGTTTTAATATTATAAAAACCCGAAAGGGTTTTCAACCGCGGAAGATGAATAACTTGGGGAGGAACCCATTGGAATCGAAACACAATTATTACCATCTCAAAAGTTACGAACTTAGTTCAGTACCATGGTTATTCAGATTTAGTTCACTGGGGCATATACATTTCTTACTCATATCTCCGTGCTTTACTTTGCCGCTACTCTTTAAAGTAACCCAGACTCATTTTACTTACTTGGAAACTCTGCAAAACTACACTCCTCGTTCATCACTCATAATTCAAAACTGCTTATTCGTTTTGCTTTTTCTTCGGCACTTAAAAAACTTGCAAGGAAAGAGTTTTTAGCAAGCTGCACGATTTCATCCCTGCTTAAATCGAGAGCCGTGGCAACTGCCAAAAAGTTTTCAGTCATGTAACCGCCAAAGTATGCAGGGTCATCGGAGTTTACCGTTGCGAGTAAACCTTTTTGGAGCATAATTTTTAGCGGGTGTTTTGTCATATCTGTTACACCACAAAGTTTCAGATTGGAAAGCGGGCAAACGGTGAGCGGCACTTGTAAGGAGGCCAGTTCCTGAACAAGTGCTTCATCTTCAAGTGCGCGGTTCCCGTGGTCTATCCGGGAAACTTTCAGTTTTTGCAGCGCTTCACGCACGTAATCTGCTGGTCCCTCTTCGCCGGCGTGGGCAACCGTTAAATAACCTTCGGTTATTGCCTGCTCAAATACTTCTGTAAATTTTTCAGGCGGGTTGCCTGATTCGGCAGAATCGAGCCCGACACCAACAATCCACTCCTTGTGCGGCTTTGCTTCGATGAGCGTTTGCATAGCAGATTCAGCGCTCATATCGCGCAGAAAACACATGATGATTTTTGAAGTTATACCAAATTGATTTTCAGCGTCTTGCAGGGCCCTTCGGATCCCGGTAATAATATCAGAAAATGGCACTCCCCGGATCGTGTGTGTCTGCGGGTCGAAAAATATCTCGGTATGTAAAACGTTTTGGCGATTTATTCTTTCCATATATGCCATTGTCAGCTCGTAAAAGTCCTGCTCGTGCAATAGCACGTTTGCGCCCTCGTAATACAGGTTAAGGAATTCCTGCAGGTTGTTAAAGTTGTAAGCATTTTTTAATTCTTCAACCGAGTCGAAGCGTATATTTACGTTATTCCGCTGTGCAAGCGTAAACATCAGCTCAGGTTCAAGCGAGCCTTCGATGTGCAGGTGCAATTCAGCTTTTGGTAAACTGTTAATAAAATGTTCAAGTTCTTGTAAATCATGCATAAGGATATTTGTAATGTTATTGTTCAGTGCTCTCTGTTCCAATTCCCATATAATGAAAAGGTAAGGAAAAGGATGGATAAAATAGGTACTACCGGCGGAAATAAAAAATGGGGAGCAATTTTGAATTAGTAATTATGCATTATGAATGATAAATGAAAAAAGATCAGCGCAATTTGTTTATATACGAATGGCTATGGCCGGGGGTTCGTAGCTACAGCAATTAATAAAAATTTCCATGAGGCAAAAAAAAGCTGTATCATCCATAGAATGATACAGCCTAATGGGAAATTAAATGACTAATAAAAAATAGTTTCTGTTTCTAAAAACCGCTCTTTATTTGGCAAGACAGGTGTCTCCTTCAGTTTTTCAACGGAAATATACAGTAATGCTTTTTCACCTACCGGGAATGTTGGTACACCCGGAATGGTAAAGTATTCTATTTTTAATCCACCGGTACCGAATTCCGAAGGTGAGCCGACCGGAATTTTTTTATCTTTTAAGTCATACCACAACTGATAACCTGTTTCCGGAGCCGTTGGCGGAAGGTTAGCGATCATGAGCATTCCTCTTTTACTCTCGCGGTTGTAAATAAACTGCCCGTATGCTTCGGGATACCTGTTTGAGCCCTGAAGAGTGACAACAAACGACCCTTTTGCAGAAACCAGCAGCATCACTTCATTACCACGGTTAACTTCAGAAACTCTTAACTGGAATTCTTCCCGTAATTTGTTTACCTCGGCCTGTGCTTGAGTAAATTTCGGGTTCATGTAATAATATAGGCCGGCAAGGCAAGCAAGAAGCACAAGCACGACAATGGCAAAAAGTACTGTTGAGACACCTGCTTTAACTTCAACGGGCTCAATTGGCTCAACATCAGCCCGGCTGGCATTTTCAACTACCTGCCGGCGTATTGCCTCAAGATCGGGTGACCCCGGTGATGAAGCAGTTTTAGCTGCCTCAGGAGTTTGCGGAATTGCATATTCTTTCTCTTGAAGTTCTTCATCGGGATTAGCGTATCCGACATGATTAATGATAAACTCTTCATCCGCTTCCTTCTTGGTTTTTTCCGTTTCAGCCGGCTCGGGAATATGTATTCCGCCAAAATCAGAAAATTCTGAGCGAACTTCAGGCTGTGCCGGGCGTTCGGGCGCTTCCTGCTGTGCACGATTCCTTACCTGTGTGTCTTGCTGTGGACGCGCTGTATCGGTTGGACGAACCACGGATGAACTCTGTGGCCGAAATTCTTTTGGAACAGGAATTTCATCATCCGGAATGGAAATTCTTTCAGATACAGTTACCGGTTTCGGAGGAGCCTCGATGATCTGTGTCTTCATTTTTTTATGATACTGTGTTTGGGTGCGGGCAAACTGGTTGCCGGGCATCGTGCTGGCATGTATAGTTGGCGGCGGTGGTGCCTGCTTTTTATCTTCACGTAAACGGTAGAGCCGGCGGGCTACTTTATCCTTAACCTGGGCGGATGGTTCCTCGAGATTAAGAAAAGAAGGAAGTAAGGCAGACAAATTTTGAAATTCGCCAAGTTCCTGCCATGAAAAACTTTCACCAGATTCAAGATGCTCAACCAGTAAGATAAAGTCGTCTTTATCAAGACAACCCAGCGAATACGCGTACAACAGGCTCTGATAATCGGGAGTACGTAAATCAGCCATTATTCACCGCCTTTCAAAAGGTTTTCTTTAAGATTCGAAAGGGCAATTTTCACCTTTGATTTAACTGTTTGTACGGGGATTTTCAGTTTAAGGGCAATTTCGCTTTGCGTTAACCCTTCGTAATATGCAAGATAAATAACATACTGCTGCGCATCAGTCAATTTATGTAAAGCATCTTCAATATTCTTTTTAATACTCATGGCAGTTTTAATATCCAGTTCATCAATCTCCGGACTTAACCGGGGAATGATAAAATAATCCTCGTATTCATCGGAGTATTCTTCAGCCTGCAATGCAGGGTCTTTTTTCCTCCGCAATGCATCAACCGACTTGTTGCGAGCAAGTGAAATAAGCCACGTATAAACATTGCTGCTTCGTTCATCATAAAAATGACTTTTACGCCAAATGATAACATAAATGTCGATAAGAACTTCTTCAGCAGCCGCATGGTCACCGATGATCTTTTTTACAAGGGTAAAAAGAATTGGAGAATACCGGTTGTACAATACTTCCAATGCACGAGAATCACTCGTTTTAACCTTTTTCATCAGGTCGGCATCGGATAGTTCGCCGTAATTAATCGCCACGTCTGGTCCCGTTCATTTATAAATAATTAGAAACTACAAATGTAAAGCCTTATCACAAATAAATCAATTAAGAATTATGAATTATTAATTATGAATTTGCATTCGGAGTTCATCGGATTGGTTCACATGATTTTTCCATCTAACAACAAGTTAGCCCATTGTTGCTACATCACTAAAAGATGTCTTGGATTTGGTGGAGTTTTTGGGGATGTAAATAGTTTAAACAATTCGTACTTGTTTCCAAATTTATGGTGTCCGATCAGAGTTCCAGTGGTATTCAAAAGTTTAATGATATCACGTTGCTCTTGCAATTTCGGTTCTTCCGAACTTCAGAAACTCGGTTTATAAATATGCTACCATGATAAAAGTGAAAATCCGGAAGCCCGCCAAGGGCTGGAATAGCTACGCCGAAGTTATGTTTATGGCAAAGGAACATTAATAAAAAACATTGCAGCTCCAGAGCGGAATGTAGGTTCGAATGCGATTAATTAGCCAACAAAACGCAAAATAATGCGAACATAATACGTCCCCTATTCCGTTCCTCCGGAACTCAATTCGCGATTTGGGGTCCTGTTCGCTAAAGTTATTGCAGCCCGGGCTTCAGCTGCAAAATATCAGACCGACCTATTTACCCGGATTTTTTTGATGCCGTTCCTCTCGCGGGCTTTAGCTGCAAATTATTTTGCTGATTTAATTTTTATTATAACCTGCTCCCTTATTTTCCATTGAACCTTTTACCAACAATTATGGTTAAGCTTGTATGTGTGTGTTACTATACCGGTGGTGTTTTTGTGGCTTACAAAAACATCACCGCTTATTCATCTAATTTTTACGTGTTATAATGATTGGTTTCCGTTTTACAGAATTTACGCCCGGCAAAAAGGATAACAGGTTTCAGGATCTGCTCAACATCTTTATGCAGTTACTGAACATCACCTCGGGAGATGTCAGCACTGCCCTGTCCTATCTGAGCGAGCTGGACCGCAAGTACGGCCTGACGGGTAAAGAGTATGGCGTGGGTGATTTTATCAACGACCTGAAAGATAAGAACTATATCCAGCAGGACCCGCTTAATGGTAAACTTGCCATGACGGGTAAATCGGAGCAGGCCATACGCAAGCAGAGCCTCGAGGAGATTTTCGGCAAACTGAAAAAAGGCAAACAGGGCAATCACGGTATTTCGGACGCGGGTAAAGGCGAAGAGTTTACTGCCGAATGGAGGGAATACCGCTTTGGTGATACGCCAGACCAAATCGATATGACCGGGTCAATCCGCAACGCGCAGATTAACCACGGTATCGAAGATTTTAAAATGTCCGAAAGCGACCTTTCCATTCAGGAAAAGGACATGAAGACGCTCACCTCAACAGTGCTGATGATTGACATATCGCACAGCATGATTCTCTACGGCGAGGACAGGATTACTCCCGCGAAAAAAGTTGCAATGGGCCTTGCAGAGCTGATTACAACAAAGTATCCGAAAGACACGCTTGATATTATCGTCTTCGGCGATGATGCACGCCCCATCGAGATAAAAGATTTACCATACCTGCAAGCTGGCCCGTATCACACCAATACTGTTGCCGGACTTGATCTGGCAATGGACATTCTGCGCCGCCGTAAGACAAATAACAAACAGATATTCATGATTACCGATGGCAAACCGACCTGCCTGAAAGTGGGAATAAAGTATTATAAAAACAGCTTTGGACTTGATAGCAGAATAGTTAACAAAACACTCGACCGGGCCGCTATCTGCAAACGGCATGGCATATCCATAACCACGTTCATGATTGCAAAAGACCCTTACTTGCAGCGCTTTGTACGCGAGTTTACCAAAGTGAATAACGGCCGTGCTTTTTACAGCAGCCTTACCGGCCTTGGCACTTACATTTTTGAAGATTACATGAGAAACAGAAAAAAACATGTCAGATAATAATTTTACCCGCCTAAAAACGCTGGGCGATTTACGCCGCGCAGGATACACGGTTAAGCCCGTTAAAGACGAGATGCGCGATAATCTTATTGCTTCTTTCCGTGATGGGAGAAACATATTCGATGGGATTCACGGGTATGAAGATTCGGTTATTCCCGATCTTCAGAGAGCCATCCTTGCCCGGCACAACATACTTTTGCTTGGTTTGCGGGGGC
>JACPGF010000447.1 GCA_016182615.1 Ignavibacteriales bacterium | reverse complement strand
GAAGACGACGGACGGCATGTTTGAGGGTCATAATGTTACTATTGGCGAAAAATTCGGCGATAAATATCAGGTGCTTAGCGGACTGAATGAACACGATGAAATTGCAGCTTCGGGAGGATTCCTGATTGATTCCGAAAGCCAGTTAAAATCTGGAATGCCAAGCGGACACCAGCACGGTTCAGTTGCGCCGTCGGGAGAAAAGAATTCAAAGTCAGGCAGTATGCCTGGGATGGATATGCCAAATAAATAATATAATATATCTAAATTCAAAGGAAAAGTTATGCGTACAAAATCTTTAGCCAATCTGAGATTTATGATCGTATCAATGTTTTTGGTACTACTTTTAATTGTGCCAAGTCAAATTAATGCTCAACATCAGCACGATAATATGAAGATGAATAACATGAAAGTGATGAAAAAAGACACGAATTCCGTTGTTCGTACTGGCGTTATCGATCTAAAATCAATAGACAAAAATAAAGACAGTAAAGTCTATCAGGATCAAATGCATTGGAATGTAATTTCAGATACCCCGGGAAAGTGTCCGCTGTGTAAAATGATATTGAGAGAGGTTACCTTGACAGAAGCCCAGAAAAATCTGAAGGATAACGGTTTTAAGGTAAAAAAATCCACTAATAAGAAACATTCATAAAGGAGAACATTGTGTATAAAATCAAAACGCGTTTGGCGCTATTTATTTTTATTCTTTTAACAGGGGCGATGAGTACGAGAAGTTTTGCCCAGTGTGGTTCGATGGGGCATGGACAGTCATCTGCCGCCGGTCATGCTCATAATCAGTTGCCCGATGGTTACCGGGGGCAGCCAGGCACAGTTAACTCAGTTGACTCGGGATCAGTAAAAACTACTGAGATACAGCACTCAAACCAGGAAAATAACAGCATGCATGGTGGCTGCATGAAACATGGCTCAATGAATATGAATGACGCCGATTCTACTTCGTTCATAGTAAGAGAAGGCGTAATCGATCTGAACCTAATTGATGTAAACAGGGACAGGAAGGTGTTTCAGGATCAAATGCACTGGAATATTATCTCCGATGAATCAGGCTCCTGTCCTCTGTGCAAAATGGAATTACTTGAAGTATCAGTAGCTAATGCGGCAAAGAACCTTAAAGAAAATGGATTTCAGGTAAAATGACCGTAGTATTGTTTAGAAGATAAACTGTTGATAAAGATATGAAGAACGGTGCTAGGTATAAACGGCCAAGATGCCCAAACTGCGGCAAAAACTACTTCGAACGTGATAAATATTGCGGCAATTGCGGGAAGAAAGTACTTTTCAACCGTAATTCGAGAGAAAGAGGCGGAAATGAGGATAATAATGCTTCATCTCAGACAAAATCAATATTCCTTATTCCTCATTGTGTTATTCAAATCTTTAGAGAAAAAACGCTATGGGTGGCTATTTCTGTCATATCTGGATCGTTGTTAGTTGTCATAGTGCTGACGATTACAGCCGCCCCTCGATTAATATGGCCTAACCATAGCAACATTAGTGGAGACCACGCATCTTTTTCTGACCCTGTAGCTTCTAAAATTATGCAGAAGTTTGTGTGTAACTGCGGGAGTTGTAGCGGCGAAGATCTTGTTTTGTGTGAATGCAAAACAGCAAAGGATGAAAGAACTTTGATTCGTAAAAGAATTCACCAGGGAGTGGATGAAAAATCTGTAATTGAAGAAGTTAATAACAAATTCGGAGGTCGTAAGACCGACTCGTAATCATGTCAATATTAATTAAAAAGGTATTATTTCATGAAATCTCCTAGAGAAAAGACAGCAAGTATCATGCTCTTATTGCTCATTTGGACCAGTATTTTATATTCTCAGGTAATTGTCCCGGAACAGGAACGCGGTAGCGATAAGCAAGATAGTTTGGCGATCACGAAAATGCATAAAGACATTAAAAATCAGTCTGACCGAAAATCAGTGATCGACACACACTTAAACATGATGGATAAAACTTCACAGACATATAGATCCTGGAATAAAATATGCCCTGTACTTGGATTTAAGGTAAATCCTAAGATTAAGCCAGTTGAGTACAAAGGAAAATTGTATGGGTTCTGCTGCAAAGTGTGCCCGCCTAAATTTACTCAAGAACCCGATAAATATATAAATAATCTAAATCTAAAAGGCGACAAATTCGTCGGCAAAAAACCAAATAACTAAAATATTAAACACAATTATTCGAAAGAGAAAAAACATGAAGAACATTAGAGAAATATTCTCAGCACTATTTTTTGTATCTGTTTTAATAGCAGTTACCGGTTGTAAAAAACAGAGCACTACACCCACAGAAGTAAGTACGGTGCCAGCTACGAATATATCGCTGGTTCCTGTTGATAATCAAACATCCGTCCAGTTGAATCAGGGAATCATTGTTGATTTTGCAAAATCTGTGGATGTATCTGTTGTTGAGAATAATTTTCATCTTATCTCCCAGAAAGACATGGCAGATTCAACATGTCCAATCGGCGCAATGATGAATCATACCGATATGGCTATGGCTATGATGGATTCTATGAAAATGAGACATCTGGATTCGATTCATTCAACGAAAGGGAAAATGGTTTGGTCCAATAACAATAAAACATTGACCTTTACGCCGGAATCATTGATGCAACCGAAAATGCAGTATATGGTGCACATTGGAAAGCAAGTGATGCAAATGATGCAAACTGTGGGAAACATGAGTGGGCATTCAAATGCGCAAATGATGGATGATATGATGATACATTTTACGACAATGGATACAACCTCAACGACCGGCGGCGGTCATTTGGGACACCATTAAATGCAAATGCATTCTATAACCGAATTATAACCAGACCGACATATTTTATGAAAATGGCAAATCACAGAATGGCAAATGGCTGGATTGGATACAAAGGAAATCTATTGGCGTTGTTTCATGCCAATCCAAATTATTTATGTAAGCGAGTTAAAAAAGCTTTATCTGATAATCATCATTCTTTGCATGAGCATAGTGATGAGCTCAGAAACATGATATTTGAGGCCGCAGGGGAAAATTGTCCAGAGGCACAGCTATATCTTGCAACACAATACCTGAATGCCGGTCATGCGGAATTGTCTTTAGCCTGGTATGAAAAGGCTGTATCAAATGGCTCTGATGAAGCCACTTTTACATTGGCTGAAATATATCATCATGGTAAGGGTGTTGCTCCAGATAATGAAAGAGCATTTCAACTATATCTGCGGCTGGCCAACAGAGGTGACGTAAAAAGCCAAAAGATCGTTGGTATTATGTGCTTCTATGGCCATGGCTGCCCTCAGGACAAGAAAAAAGCTGCTTACTGGATTGGGAAAATATACGATGAGGATTTTGAGGCTCAAGGTTTTTGGGATGATAACGAGCTTTGGAAATTCGAATGACCATAGAATGAACGTTATTACACAATAAATAATATAAATAAGGAAGAAAAATATATGAGACCTATACACATAAAGCACGTACTATTTACATTGCTGGCGTTTGCAGCTATGAGCTCAATAACATTTGCTCAACATAAAGGCTGCTGCGAAGCTCCCAAAAAAGAAACAAAGAAAATGAGCTGTTCAATGAATATGAGCGAAATGAAGACAGATTCAACGGCAATGAGCGATACTACAGCTATAAACGTTGAAAATTTTGACAAGAACAATGACGGGATAGTATTCCAGGATCAAATGGACTGGGACGTTATTTCCGATGTTCCGGGAAACTGCCCCAAATGCGGAATGAAATTAAAAGAAGTATCGGTAGCCCAGGCAAAGAAAAATCTTGTTGACAATAATTTTAAAGTTTCCAACTGACAATGAAACAATCACCTTATTGCCCGGGGGCGCAAACTGCTGAACCGGAACTATTTGCATGAAAATCAGAAATAGCAGAATGCAAAAGGATAAGAAACCAGGGCAGGGAAATTTTTCGATTATTCTCCGGATGCATTCATTTTGGATAGCTATAGCCTCTATTTGCATGCTAATTCTTATAGTGGTAGCTGCCGAACTTATCAATGGAAATATAACCGGAACAGCACAGGGAACAAAACCTTCAGCCAAACTGAGCGACAGTACAAAGACTGAATTTGTACAAATAGGTTAACAGTTTGTATGCAAATGCGGCACTTGCGGAAACAAACTACTGCTGAAATGCAAATGCACCTATGCCGCCAATGCAAGAGGTTTTATCCGCGAACTTCTGGAAAAGAAAATTCCGGAGGCAGAGATAGTTAGAAAAACAAACGAAAAATACGGCGGGCTGCAGGCTGATACTTGAAATATTTTTTGATAGTTACATTCCAGAATCCCGGATCTGAAAACATTGAACCGGCAGCATGCCATAAGAATGAAAGGAAATAAAATTATGACACGACAAAGCAAAAAGAGTTCCGGATGGACATTACTAATAGTACTGGCGCTACTTTTACCCAGCACTTCATCAGCACAGTGTGACATGGCCGGAGGACACACGATGGGAACGATGATGCAGGGACATGATATGCAGAGCATGAATTCCACATTGCGTGAAATACATGACCTGATGAGCCAAATGCAACAAATGATAGAACTGAGCAATCAGTCCGTTGAAGCGCTCAGTCAGATGAACAATGAGGAAACACAGCACAAAGAGATTACCGCCGTGGTGCTGAAATTATGTACTGGGATTAATCGATTTGGAAGAGAAATGAATGGCATCCTTTCTCAAGTACAAATAATGTTGTCAGCCACTAAAATGATGGAGGATGAAGATATGTCCGATCAAATGGACAATATGATTGACTCCTTAAAGCAAATGGTGAAAGAATATAAAAACATGCTCAAAGCCAGCAACGGGCTTCATAAAGGATATGAAAAGATATGAAACTATTAACGCTCATTTTATTACTGGTAGCTTTTACCGGTACAACAACGGTGTTTGCACATGAATGGAAAGACCATAAAAAACACACCATGCACCACATGGAAGACACTGTTCTTATGGTTGGGAAAGATACAATAGCTGTAAACGGGAAAATATTATCGTCGTCATTTGTTAAGCAACAACCAACAGCGGCTAAGGAACCGGAATTTGTTCTTAATCCGTCTGATTATATGTTTACCCATTTGCATAACAAACTGATTCACTTTCCAATTGCTTTAACGCTGGCAGCGTTCCTGTTTACTATCCTCCATATACGAAAAAAAGACTATGAATTGGTCATCAGAATACTTTTAGGTGCTTCTCTTTTGACGAGTATTGCGGCTTATTTTACAGGAAATATTCAAGCGGCTGCTTTTGCAGGAGATCCTAAAGAATGGCTGGCAAATACACACCGACTGGCCGGAATACTTTCGATTGGCCTGATCCTGATATGGTTTTTATTGCTGTTTATTGCTCGAATAAAAAAACATGCATGGGTAATGGGAATATTGACGATAGCATCCATAATAATCACCGCATTTCTTGGCGGTATATTGGCACACTAAAGGGAATACAGAGATCTACATGATAAAAAGCGGCAAGAGTCTGTTTGGATACGTAATTGTTGTCCTCGTTTCAATTTTTTTAATTCATTATTTACTCATGATGAAGAATAATGATGAAATGCAGATTATCAACAACTGGTACATGATAATGAATTCATTTTATATGACAATAATGTTATTTCCTATTCTCTATATCCTGATATGGTTTGACATAAAGAAACGGATAAAAGTTGAAGCAGAATTGCGAGAAGCCATTTCTGCCAAAGACAAATTATTCAGCATTATTGCGCATGATTTAAAAAGCCCATTATCAGGATTCATTGGACTCACTGGAAAGATGGCCGAGGGTAACAACAGCATAACTCATGACGAAATGGAAGAGTTCGGTATTATTTTACATCAATCAGCAAAAAATTTGTTCGAGTTGTTGGAAAATCTTCTTGAGTGGTCTAAAATGCAAAAAGGTACGGTCGCCTATAATCCGGACGAATGTCTGTTAGAAGGGATTGTTCAACATGGGATGGTTATATTCGCCCAAAGTGCTGAACAGAAAGGAATTACCCTAATTAATGCAATTCCCGATTCTGTAAAAATACTTGCCGATAAGCGCATGATAAATCTGGTGTTGCGAAACATAATATCTAATGCGATAAAATTCACAAAACGAGGTGGGAAAATAGTTATACACTCAAAAAAAATAGGGTTATCATCCGTGGAAATCTCGATAGAGGATAATGGAATAGGAATGTCAGAATCACTGCGCAGTAAAGTCTTTGTCGTTGGAGAAATGGTTAGCCGTAAAGGGACAGAAGACGAATCGAGTTCAGGATTGGGATTAATCCTTTGCAAAGAATTTGTTGAAAAGAACGGTGGCCATTTATGGGTATTAAGCGAGGAAGGTCATGGTACTATTGTTAAGTTCACTTTACCAATAATTTCGTAAAATAAAATGAACCATATTCTTGAGCACAGCTATAGTAAGGGCTTGCCACTCCAAACTATCAGAGTACAAATTTATGTATAAGATTTTCAAGAGACATCTTATTCCCAGTTATTTTGGAATAATTCTACTTTCAATATTCGCGACACACAGTGTTTTATCATTAATGCATACCAAGTTATATAATTTTTCAGTTTTAGAGATGTTAATTGATTCATTACTCATGACCGGTATAGTATTTCCTGCTTTGTATTTCTATTTTCTGCGGCCTTTAACCAGGGAAATAACAGAGCGGAAGAAAACACAAGATGCACTTGAGATGGCTAAAGAAAAAGCGGAACTTGCAGACCGGTTAAAAACAGAATTTTTAGGACAGATGTCACATGAAATAAGGACACCAATTAATCAGATCCTGGGGTACGCCCAAATAATAAAAGAAATCGCGATTGTCGAGCCCGAAACAGAACTGTTGTATTATTTCGAAAAGTTAGAAAATGGCAGCCGCCGGTTAATGCGGACTATTGAGTCAATACTTGAGATGTCGCAACTTAAAATCGGGGCGTATACTCCACTTCTTGTGCAAATTGATCTAAAATCAGTTTTGGATGATCTATATTCCATTTATCTCAAGAAAGCTCAGGAAAAGGGACTTATAATACAGCGAAACATCGGAGACGGAGATTATTTCATTATTGGTGATAAATATGGGGTTGAACAAGTCTTTCGACACCTAATAGAAAATGCTATAATATTCACGGAGCAAGGTGAGATTCGCTTAGTATTAGATAGAAATGAAAAACATCTAATTACGCTTTCTATTACCGATACCGGTGTGGGGATATCCGAGGAGTTTCTGCCAAATATTTTTCAAGCTTTTAGCCAGGAACATCAAGGCTATACTCGGAGTTATGAAGGAAATGGTATAGGACTGGCATTAGTAAATGGATACTGCTCTATTAATAATGCAGATGTTATAGTTTATTCATCAAAAGGCAAAGGGTCTACTTTTGAAATCGTTTTTAATGAGTAGTGGATTAACTACACCGCAGAATATTGGCTTGAACCAATTAAATAATATTTTCTAATAGTAAGGAATAAGGATGTTTATGAATAGAAAACAAAGGATGAAATTGAAAAAAATATGTCTCTATATATTTCTGTTATTTATACTACTTATCAATGAACCTTTTGCGCAAAAAAAATTCTTATTTGACGCGACGAAAGCAGAAACCGCTGGCAATGCAGACTGGGTTATCTGTGCGGTGAACGGTTCCATTCCGAGGTCCCCGGCGCCCGATCAGTCAACCATAACACAGTACACACTGGAGACCTATTGGACAGGAGCCCTCTCATCATGGGGCATTGATTTAGTTAAGCTAGGTTATAAAGTAGAATCTTTACCCCCGAATACCCAAATAACATACGGTGACGTTTCTAATCCTCAGGACTTGTCAAATTATGATGTTTTTATAATTGATGAACCCAATTCTCCTTTCAATGATTTTGAAAAAACTGCCATACTCTATTTTGTAAAAAATGGCGGAGGTTTATTTATGATCTCAGACCATAATCAATCTGACAGGAACAATGATGGGTGGGATTCTCCAAAAATTTGGAACGATCTTATGACAAATAACTCAGTAAAAAGCAATCCCTTTGGAATTTCTATCGATTTAATCAGTTTCAATGATGCCAGCACAAATGTTTTGAATGGATCTTCTGACCCATTACTTAACGGTCCAACTGGAAATGTTACAAATATAAAAATCAGCGCCGGAACAACTTTCACTTTATTTCCGTCGTTGAACAGTAGTGTTAAAGGAGTTATTTGGAAGAGCGGTGTTGTCCAAAACACTAATTCAGTACTATGCGGTTATGCATCATTTGGCTCTGGAAAAGTCGTTTTCATCGGCGACAGTTCCCCTGCAGATGATGGGACTGGTCAAGCGGGCAATTCACTATATCCTGGGTGGTTGGGAGTGGCAAATGGCGACCACCGTCGGTTACATCTAAATGCCTCAATTTGGTTGGCTAAAAAAAACGTTACTTCCGTTTTTGATGAAATTGATCACCCCGATTTTGCATTGTCTCAAAATTATCCGAATCCGT
>JACPGF010000446.1 GCA_016182615.1 Ignavibacteriales bacterium | reverse complement strand
CTCCCTGTTAACAAGAGTAGTAACAAGCTCACCTATCGGGTTATACACCTCTAACCGGACATTTCCTTTAACGGGAAGTGCAAACCTGATTTCGGTTTCCGGATTGAATGGATTTGGAAAATTCTGACTCAACGAAAATTCCATCGGAGCTATTACCGGAGTAACATCCAACGCAAGGATATTCGTGTTAGTTAATACGTATTTTTCACCATCCGCGAGCTGTACATGAACAAGTTTTCCTTTGGTTGAAGCATCCTCGAGCAGCAAGGGCATACCGGAGATGGTAATTACAGCAGGATAGATTATCCCGCTCATCCTGAGGGATTGTTTGCCGGACTGTATTGAACTTGTAAATGTGTTATTGTCAAAACGGCAGTCAAATACTCCTTGGGGAGGTAAAGGTGGCAATTCGTTAAATTTTTCAGGGGTTTCAGTAAAATATAACACCTGTTTATTACCGGATGCATCTTTAACTTCTATGGAACTTACTGCAGATATTTTTTTGCCAGCTAAAACCGGTTTATCTTTAGCAGCAGCTGCCGTTGGCAAATTAATAACACCCGGCTGTGAACTTCTTATCCAATAGCCTCTCGTGCTTTCGAGCATACTTGGGGGAGTTACATAGCCGTTATCGAAAGCAAAAAATTGCGAGTTGAGTATTCCCGGCGGTGTGCTTGTAATACCGCTTATAGGAACATTAACATTGTTAATACCAATCATATTCCATCCGGTTTGTACCGGTATGGTAGTTAAAGTTGGAATTCCACCCGTAATGGTTATACCTGCCGGTGAAGCATACCGTACCCAATAGCCTTTTTGATTTTTAAGGGTATCTACTGAAAAATAACCGTTGTTAAATCCGAATACGGATGAAGTTGCTAATGGGAAAACAGAAACAGGAGTCATGTTTGTTAAAGTGAGCGGCATTGCAACAAGATTCCATCCGGTAATTAACTGTATTGTCGCAACATTGTTCTGCGTGGTTATCGTAAACGGGGCATCACTTAAATCAAAAATTCCTGACGAACCCGCATCACTCACTTTAATAAATATGTTCGTGGAGGCAATTGCAGGCACTTGCATGGCATTACTTGTCCCTGTTATGTTTTTTTGTGAACCCGCGGACCAAACCTCTCCGCCATTGGGTGCGGTTATAGTAATATAAGGTAAGCTTGTATTAACAGGGCCGCTATGCATTGCAATAACATGCCCGTCTCTTGTACCTATAACAAATTCATCTTTTCCGTTTGCATCAATGTCACCAAGTCTCCAAACACTCTCGACAGCGTTGCCGGATCCACTGGAATGAGGCTGAAAATTAAACAGTTCAATCCCGGTTGCCGGGCTGAAAATGCGCAGATAGTTACTTAAATTAGCTGCTGCTACATCGTTCTTTCCATCACCATCAATATCGCCCAGTTCTCCTGCACCGAGAACATTGCCTCCGGTGTTTGGTGATATGAGTATGTTTCCATTTAATCCCTCGAGCAGATATAATGGCGGAACGAGAGCGCTTACCAGAATATCTTTTTTACCGGAACTGTTTACATCATTCGTCAGGAAGAGGTCTTCAATAAATGCACTTCCGATTGACTTTGTCCATAATAACTGCCCGTCTTTGCCATCAACACATGTTACGTGTCCGGATATATCACCAAAAACCACGTCACTTCCGGGATTTCCTCCGATATTTGGTATCTCTACCAAAGCCCACGGAGCAGAGGCTGTCGGATAAGTCCACGTTACTTGTCCTGTTTTACTAAAACCTCTTACTTCACCGGCAGTAACCCCGGCAACTCTTGAGCCATAGGCACCGCCATCATCAGTTGAGATAACCCCGTATTTCATTTTTGCCGCACTGGCTTCATTAATCTGCCAGATAATTTCGCCATTTATTCCATTAAGGCAAAAGACAGAATATCTGCCATTGCCGGTATTTTCGTTGCCGCTGGCAGTTGCTAATACATCTGGTTTGCCATCCGAGTTCCAGTCACGCTTAACATCAATCCCCATTATGTCCCCGGTATCATAATTGATTGAATCACCAAATTCCCAAAGTTTTATACCGTTCTTGCCATTAATTGCAATGACCGACTCCCCGCCGCCCCATGTTCCAATAACAACATCATTACAGCCGTCATTATTCAGGTCGGATTCAACACGCAAACATTGCATTCTTTCGACATTGCCGGTATTAACATTACTTTGCGCCGTGTTAAAAGACCACAACACTTCTGAGGCAACAGAACTATTGCCGCTATACGCTATTGTAAGGTAATTGTCAGTGGTAACAATTAAATCTTCTTTCCCATCACCATTCAGGTCGTTAATTTTCTTAATCTGCCGTGCTGATAAATCCTGATAACTTGTGGCGGGGTTTTCAGGGATTGTACCTTCCCAGATGATTGCACCAAGTGTAGAATCGTTCGGCACGCCGGAACCGGAAATAAACAACCTTGAAATAGTTATATTCGATGCATTCGAATAAAGTGTTAGTGAATCACTGAAAAATGAAACAGCATCGGGAGTAAACCACACCCTTATTATTTTTGATTGTGTCGAATCGATTATTACGGGCATTGACTGATTATTAAGAGCAAAGTATTGTGTATTGAACCTGACGGAATCAATTCTAAGCTGGCCGCCGCCAATATTAGTAACTGTAAGAGTCCTGGAAGACAGGCTTCCTTTTCGTCTTCGGCCAAACATTAAACTATCCGATGACAATGAAATATAGGGCAACCCATAGACACCATGCCCGGTTAAAGTTACGGATTTGACGGGAGTTGTTACATCGTTGCTATAAATCATCAGCAGTCCATTTTGGACGGATGAATTCTGCGGGCTGAATTGCACCTGATAAATCTTTTGTTCACCCGGAGGAATACTATGTGGCACATTTGATGGAGAGATTGTAAAATACTGATTGTTTAATTTTAATGAATCAATTGATAATGTTCCGGTGCCTTGATTATAAACAACCAATTGCCTTTCCTGAGGTAATCCAATTGTAACATCACCAAATGCAACGGAAGAGGATGTTTGTAATATCGGGGTTCCACTACCACCGAGACTGTATTTATAAAGGGCTTTATACGCGCTTGCCAGCCCGCCAACACGGTCGGCTACTAACCAGAGATATTCGCCATCCCAATGTAAGCTCTTCGGATTATTATCGCCGTCGGGGTCAGGGAGTGTAAAAGAAAAGATGGTATCTCCCACAGCTTTCCTGTATGCATATACCCGTTCCTGATCGCCTTGAAAATTGTCGGTAACATAAAAAACTGTATCTCCCTTTACGCTTATGCCATAGACTTGTTTACCGCGAAGAGGGATCGTGTCGGTAATGAGGCGGGTCACCATATTCATACAATACGCATAGGAAAACGGGTAAGAAGTAAAATCGGGGGAATAAACGGAAAACCATAGATTATTCCCGGAAATTTCAATATCACCGATACCACCGGAAGAGCCGCCAATAAGTCCCGGAACATTAATACTGTCTAATTTAACACCGGTTGTACTTATTTTATAAATTCTGGCTCCTGAACTCCGGTAGTCTTCAGCTATCCAAAAACTACTGCCGTCCCAAGCAACGCCATGATTGAATTTAAATGGAGTTGACAGGCTGTCTAAAACCTGTCCGGTTTTTGATACTTTAAACAATTTAGTAACCGGATAAGTTGCCGAGTTATCATAATCCGTTCCCATCCAAAGGACATCATTCTGATGAGTAATACCCCACAAATAATTATATGGATTGTAGTAGGGGAAATTGTACGCGTTTACCAACGTCTGAGCAAATAAGGACGTTGAAAATAACATCATCGATAGAAACCATGTTCTCATACGGCATTCTCCACACAGTGAAGTTAAAAAAAAAAGCAGCCCTATTTGGCTGCTCTGTATATTAAACTAAAACACGAGGATGAGCTGCGACCCAATCCTTTATATAATTGGCAATATCAACCGTCGAAGCACCGGGAGTAAATATTTCACCGACACCATTTTCTTTTAAGGCAATGATATCTTCATCGGGGATAATGCCACCCCCGGTTAACAAGATATCCGAGACATCTTTATCCTTCATCAAATTACTAATTTTTGGGAATATTGTCATGTGAGCACCTGACAAAATACTGATTCCGATAACGTCAACATCTTCTTGTATCGCTGCGTTGACAATCATTTCCGGGGTTTGGCGCAATCCTGAATAAATTACTTCCATTCCGGCATCCCGTAAAGCAGCTGCAATTACTTTCGCGCCTCTGTCATGCCCGTCAAGCCCGGCTTTCGCGACTAATACTCTAATTTTTCTATCCATTATAATACCTGTTAAATACACTTTCTGATACTATTACCAATTTCTTCAAGTTCATTATTCCTGTATTTTTTAAAGTCAATCTTGTATTGAAACGTGTCATGACTGTACCGTGGAATAATATGAATGGGCAGGTGAAACACAGTCTGCCCTGCTGCTTTGCCATTATTAATGGTGATGTTAAATCCGTCAAAACCGAGAGCATCCCGAAGAGCGCATGCTATTTTTTGAGCAATAATAAATACTCTGCCCATTTGATCTTCAGGAAGACTCAGAAAATTTTCAACGTGCATTTTAGGAACAATCAATGCGTGTCCGTAATTCATTGGTCGTATGTCTAAAAACGAAATTACCTGCTCATCCTCATACAATACCTCAGCTGGCAAGTCACGGTTGATTATATCACAAAAAATACATTTCATAAACACAAATTAAATGGAATTTCGGTTAAGAACAAAATTTCACCGGTGTGTTTATAAATCAAATAAGCGTACGCATTCGCACACTTCATTTGACAGGATCAAATGTACATCTGCTTTTTAGGAAATACTCCAAACAAACCACCGGTATGCAAAAACAAGGTGTCGGAGACGTGGTTTTTTAGAAACTCCTGCTGAAATGCAAAAAATGCCTTGCCGGTGTAAACCGGATCGAGGATAATGCCCGACTGTTTTGCAAAGGATGCGATAACCTTCATCTTTTCATCGGTTATTTGCTTATATCCTTCTTCAGAGTAACCATCCAGAATAACCAAATTTTTCATGACACTTTTAGTAAGCAAACCCGACTTTTCACAAACTTGTTCAACCAAAAGTCTGATTTTTTCGTACAGAATTTCCTTATTATACAGCACATTTACCGCTGCTATTTTAACAGGCAAGTTGCACAAAGCTGCACCAAGTAATAAACCTGCAGCAGTTCCACCGGTTCCGGCGGCAACAACAATTCGCTTTATTTTGTTGCTTTTTAACTCAAATGCCATTTCTGAAAAGGCTTCTACATATCCCATTATTCCTATGATATCAGAACCGCCTTCTGTAATAAAATATGGTTTTGCTTTATTTTTCCCGTCAGCATTTAAATAATGTGATGGATTTTCAACAAAAGCAAAGTATTCTTTTTTCGATAAGTACTCTATTTCGGCACCGAACACGGAATCTAAAAAAAGATTGCCCTCGGGTTTAACTGTTTTTTTACCCCAGAGAAAAAGCTTACAAGCAATACCGAGCCTTGCACACGCGGCGGCAGTAGCACGTGCATGATTACTCTGTTCACCGCCACAGGTAACAACAAGTTCCGCTTTCTTTGCAATTGCATCAGCCAGAAGATATTCCAGTTTTCTTACTTTGTTCCCGGTTAATTCCATACCGGTAAAATCATCCCGTTTTATTAAAAACTGTTTGCCATCGAACACTGCTAATTGAATTGGTGTTGGCAAATTCGCGAGAACATATTTTGGGGGGAAGGTTATCATATTATTACCTGTTTTGAAGTTTAGCACTATACCTGTTAGCCGCGATTACATCATCAGGTGTATCTACGGAAAGGCTTTCATATTCGGTTTCAACAACTTTTATTTTCATACCATGCTCAAGCATACGGAGCTGCTCAAGGCATTCAATCCGTTCAAGTTCCGATTGAGGCAAAGAGGTAAACTTTGTTAAAGCTTCTCGTTTGTAAACGTATAAACCCACGTGTTTGTAATACGAAATGCTTTTTATTGCAGCTGCAATATCGGAATACTCCCTTGCATAAGGAATTACAGAGCGGGAAAAATATAAAGCATAATTATTCATGTCAAAAACAACTTTTACAACAGCAGGCGATAAAAGCTGGCGTACATCATCTATTTTTTTCGCGAGTGTCGAAACCATAACATCCGGATCCATCAGCATCGGCTCAATTGCCTGATCGATCATTTTACCCGGAATAAAAGGTTCATCTCCTTGAATATTTACTATTATGTCGGCATTAAAAATCGATTGAACCGCGGAGGCGATTCTGTCAGAACCGGTTTTAAACTCTTTCCCGGTCATCATTACATCAACATGATATTCTTTGCAGACCGTGTAGATTTTTTCATCATCCGTTGCTACAATTACTCTGTGTAAAAACTTTGAAGTTAAGGCACTTCGATAAGTCCTGATTACCATGGGCAAGCCGTCAATTTCTACGAGTGGTTTACCCGGCAGTCTTGTCGATGCATAACGTGCAGGAATAATGCCAATAATCATGAGCTATTTTATCACTTTGGGAACTAAAAAATATTCTTCATTTGCTTGTGGTGCATTCTGCAATGATTTACCCCTGGGAACCGAGGCGTGCACTACATCCTCACGCATCCTGGGTATATTCTCTATAGGATGAGCGAGAGGTTGTATGTTTTGCGTATCAATCTGATTTAAGCTTGACATATACTCTAAAATTTCATTCAAATCACGGGTAATCTTGTCCAATTCCTCTTCACTAAAGGATAATTGTGCAAGTTTGGCAATTTTTTTTGTTTCTTCCCGGGAGACAGCCATTTTTATTCCTCTTTGTTTCGTATAACAATTTCCCTAACACGATCCATTAATTCGATCTCTTCTTTCCTGTTTAATGGACCCTTAAATTCAATAGGTTTGTCAAATATAACCTGAATTTTTCCATGAACGATATTAAACTTGCCTTTCGGCATTACTTTATCCGCGCCTTTTATGCTTACCGGCACAATCGGATGGCTAACCATTGAAGCGAGATGAAATGCACCTCTCTTAAAAGGTAAAACTTCTCCGGTTTTGCTTCTTGTCCCTTCGGCATATAATATCATCGAGACACCTTTTTCCGTTAAGAGTTTTTTTGCGTGGTCACTACTCTTCATCGCCTTTTCCGGCTTTTGCCGGTTTATTAAAACATACGGTCCCGTAACCAAAGCCCACCCGAAAAAAGGAATTCTTGCTAATTCCTTTTTGAAGATAATTGAGGCACGGGTTGGAACAGCCGCCATGATAGCAGGAATATCAAACATGCTGCTATGATTTGATACATACACATATGTTTTTGTCGTGTCAATATTTTCTGCCCCTAGTACTTCATATTCAACGCCTGCTAAAAAAAGAACTCCATTCCCCAGTATTCTTGTTAACCAAAAATATAAGCCAAAACTCCTGTCAACGAGATTGAAAATCAACGCCGATACAGAGCATAAAAAAATGAAAAATGCGATTAAGACGAGTCGTATATATGCCATATTCTAAAATATTACTAAAAAACCAAAAATAAAATAATCATTAATGAGTATTTATACCGATTTGACTGCTTTTATACGGTTATTTACCGAAGGATGGCTGTACATATACCATTCCACAAATGGATGAGGCTCCCTATCGCCTAGATTTTGCTCGGCTAATTTTTCTAACGCCGATATAAAAACATATGGTTTGCCAGAAAGTTTAATGCCGTACGCATCAGCCTGATACTCGAATCTTCTGGAAATGGACGCGAAAACAGGACTTTGCAGAATCCCAAAAATTATTGCAGTTAACGCGAGCATCGGAAGCGCCGGTATTTCAGCAACATGGGTAAACCCTGCCGCAGTAACAAGCTTTGCATACACCACGCTCATAAGCCAATACATTAAATAGCTCTGCAGTGTACCGATGAATACATTTTTTATAATATGTTTATGATGGGAGTGCCCCAACTCATGTGCTAAAATTGTTTCAATTTCGTCAACCGTGAAACTTTGCAAAAGCGTATCACCTATCAGAACCCGCTTTGTTTTCCCCATTCCGGCAAGCATCGCATTCCCCTTCTTTGTGGTTTTACTTAAGTTAAACTCCGAAATGAATTTAATTTTCAGCCCTGCTTTGCTGACGATTTTTTGAATCATGGAAGTGAGTTCGGGCTCTTCAATTGGTTTTTGTTTATAAAACAGCGGCAGAATAATTACCGGGAATATAACAGCGAGAACAACGGAGAACATAAAAACCAGCGAGCCAAACCAGAACCACCATGTTTCGGGATAATTCCGTAAAAGATAGAAAAAGGCAATTAACAAAGGTATTCCTAATATTAGGCTTAAAATCAATCCTTTCCCGGATTCAATAAACCATGCCAACAGACTCTGCTCTGATAAATTATATTTTTTTTCGAGTAAGTATCCGCTATAAAAATTGAGTGGAAAAAATAATATGCCTGCAAAGAGACCGATACAAAGTACATAGGTGATAAATTGCATGTAGGGATTGGTAAATGAATTTGCCACCCATCCGTATAAGAATATGTTGGCTCCGGAAAATATAAAAAGAGTAAGGAGCAACAGATTCAGAATGGTTTGAAAAAGCCAAATCTTTAGTTTTGTTTTATTGTATGCTTTTGCATTCATTTTGTTTTATTTGAAAGTTCAGGATTAAAAAATCTGTAGCAATAAAAACCAATCCCCACTACCATTACCCCCAAAAAACTCCCGATTACATCTGCGTACCAATCTTGAATATCCATATATCTGCCCGGTATAAAGTATTGATGCATTTCATCAAATGCACCGTAGGCGGCACAGATTACAACAGAGATAGTTGCAGAATATTTCCGTAAAAACAAAAACCGCTTTTGATATTTTATTTCCAAATGAACAAGGAAACCGAGACCGAAATAGGCAAGAAAATGTTCATATTTATCTCCAAAACTTACCGTTGGCATTTGCGTGGTTGGTAAAGATGTAAGCACTAATAACAACAACCAATATGCTGTTAATGGAATATCAATTATGTACCTTTTGTTGCGGAGTAAAAAGCTATGCACAACTGCCGGAAATTATTTTAATAGCTTGCGGAATTTTTTCCAGCAAATCTTTTGCGGTATAACCTAACTCTGTTTTACTCTCCTTTAAAATATCTGCGGTAAGCCCATGAAGATATACTGCAAGGATTGCAGCAGATAATGGATTTTTTACCTGCGCGTAGAAGCCGCCAATCATCCCTGAAAGTACATCACCGGAGCCAAATTTTGCAAGCCCCGCGTTTCCTGTACTGTTAATATATATCATGCCGTCCGGTGAAAAAATAATTGTTACAAAGTCCTTTAGAATAAGATGGCAATGGTGCTTTAAACAAAACCCGCTGCCTATAGCAGGAAGATTTATTCTGAGCTCATCAATACTCAATCCCGTCATTTTGGAAAACTCACCCATGTGCGGTGTAAGTATTGCATTGTGTAAGTCAGGATTTTTTTTATTCCCGGGATTAACAATGCTCAATCCATCGGCATCAATAACTTTTAACTTTTTTGGAAAATCGTTACAGATCTGATTGACAAACGCTTTCGCTTCCTCCCCTGCTCCCATTCCTGAACCAATAACAAGAACATCTGCCCATGCTATTTTTTTTGCTAACTGGGTAATCGCGAGTGGAGAAAAACAGCCTAAATCATTGT
Source organism: Ignavibacteriales bacterium (assembly GCA_016182615.1). Lineage (GTDB taxonomy): Bacteria > Bacteroidota > Ignavibacteria > Ignavibacteriales > Ignavibacteriaceae > JACPGF01. The sequence goes on along the minus strand of JACPGF010000446.1, from coordinate 1,653 downwards.
CATCAAATTCTTCATAGACCTGATATGGTTCGGAGAGTTGTAACATCCGATTGATGTATGAACTGCCAGCGGTTGTAACGGAGGCACCTGCACCGGTTTTAAAAGAAGCAATTGAAGCCAAAACGGCTGCACCGGGATATTGTTTAGAACCTGAAAGGTGCAGAATTTTTCCGGATGAATATTTGTGTGCATCGATTTTTCTGTGTGGAACTAATCCGGCAACATGTTCAGGTGTAATTAAAAAAGTATTAGTGCCTTTCTGTTCCAGATAATTATCAGAAATTCCGATACCTGCTCCGTAAACATCTCCCGAATATTTTTTGCCATTGTTGAAAAAGAGTCCCCGTTTTAATCCACCGAGTGTAATGGTAATATCGGATTGAAAAGCAATGCCGGCAGCTCCTGTATCACTATTAAGCCCTGCCGGAACATCAATCGCGACTTTGAATGCATTCGTATTATTCATCTGCTTTAGCATACCAGAAATATAGTCATCCGGAACGCCTGAAAAACCACTCCCTAATATGGCTTCGATAATAACATCAAATTGAGTAAACGAATACCTCTTAATTTTATAAAAATCAAGAAATTTAAGATTCGTGGACGTATCTGAGTTTTTAAGAATTACATAATTTGTTGCAGCATCCGGAGTTAGTGCAGAGGCAGGATACAGCGAAACAACGGTCACATTAAACCCCTCATTAACCAAATGCCGGGCAACTGTATAACCATCGCCACCGTTATTGCCTTTCCCGCAAACAATACAAACAGATTCACAATCGCGCTGCTCTAAAAGCGGCAGAAGTATTTCACGAATGTTCAATGCCGCGTTTTCCATCAGAACAATAGATGGAACGTGCATTGCAGAGACAGCAAAATTATCTAACTCCCGAACCTGAGACGGTGAATAAAGAGGTATCATATTTTTGCTTTTGTGTGTTTGATTGAATAAACTTTAAAAAGTCAAACCGAGAAAACCACTAATCATCCCCTCTAATGTACCCGGAAAAATGCTCATCGCGAGGAAGATGAATAATGAAACCAATACTCCGACCATTGAGATATTAGATACAGGTAAACGTTCACCAACAGCTTCAGTTTTCTGGAAATACATTATGACAATAAGCCTGAGATAAAAATATGCACTGATGATACTTGAAATAATACCAAAAATTGCAAGCCATAACTGCCCGTTTTTAATAGCAGAAATAAAGATAAAGTATTTCGCGAAAAATCCCGCGAAAGGAGGAAGCCCTGCAAGTGCAAACAAAAAGATGGAAAGAATTGCGGCTTGAACCGGGTTTCTGCTTCCCATGCCTGCATAATCGCTGAAGGAAAGAAATTTGCCTTCTTTGTTTTCGAATATCGCGATAATACCAAATGCTCCCATATTCATAAACGTGTACGCGATAAGATAAAACGTTACTGCATTAGCACCTGAAAAAGAAAGCGTAGCCAAACCAATTAACATGTATCCCGCGTGAGCAATAGATGAATACGCGAGCATTCTTTTGATATCTTCCTGAGTTATCGCCACAACTGCACCGTAAATCATCGAAGCGATTGAGAGCACCGATAAAAACGGCGTAAAAACAGAAGGAGTAATTTCAACTCCATCGGCATGCATAAAAGGTGCTAAAAATGTAATAAGTG
>JACPGF010000023.1:6912-14040 GCA_016182615.1 Ignavibacteriales bacterium | reverse complement strand
TGTGTAATATACCTTACTGGAAAAGTGGGGAAACAGAAAATCTATAAGATCCTTAAAGTACTCGATAACCTGATTTTTAAGCTGCATGTTGCATGGATGATCTTCGCGTTTTGCGAGGATTTCATCTGCGAATTTTTCAATATTTTGCGTTTTCATTTAGTAACCTGAATCTTTTTTGTTATATAAGAGTAACTTTTGCAAAAAAACAATAATGCAATTATAGAATAAAAAAGTACTATTTGATAGTATTGTTTTGGTGAAGAAGTTTTTGCGCTGTCTGCATCATCGAAAATGCATAGGAACGCATTGCATCGGCAAGCTGCGGGTTATGCTTCAGTTCATCTGTTGTTGAATGAGAATTATATCTGAAAAGTTGCTCCTTGCCATCTTCTTTTCTTAAAAAGTAATATTCGGGACCTATACAGCCGATTTTCTCATCATTGCTGAAATAAATATATGGTCTTCCGGTTTTAAGAAGATCAACACCAAAAGTATAGTTCTTGTATTGCAGTCCAAGAATACCCATCACGGTCGGAAAAACATCAATCTGCCCGCCCATTTGTTGATACTGCTGTGGGGCATCTGTAAATGCCTTTGAGTATAACACGAAGGGTGTGTGCACAAACGATAAAGGAAACTCATAAACGGGATTCATGTTTGCACCATGGTCTGCAACCAAAACAAAAAGCGTATTTGAAAACCAAGATTCTTTAGCGGCATTTAAAAAGAATTGCCGCAATGACCAATCGGCATATTGCACAATCTTTTGATGTATTCCACTACCACCCGGTTGGAATGGAATACCTGCAGGCAAATTATACGGTCCATGATCGCTTGCAGTTAACATGGCCGCGAAAAATGGCTTGTGCATGCCTGCTAACTTGCTTAAGTGCGGGATAGCCTGATCGAAAAGAATATGATCCGGTACACCTGTTGGACCAAGTACGTATTCTTTCGGGAAATCTTTCTGACTGATTATTCCTTCAAATCCGTTTGCATACATAAACCCGGACATGTTATCAAATTGTTCATCGTGCGTGGTAAAAAATACCGTGGAGTAGCCCAAAGATTTTAGCGTAACCGGAAACCCGCTCATTTGTGGTATTCTTGTCACTTTCATAGGATGCTGTTTAAGCAGCGAAGGGAATGAATACAACGTTGAAAATACGCCATTATACGTGTGTATTCCGGTGGAATAAAAATTATCAAATGAATATGAAACACTAATTAAACTATCGAGAAACGGGGTAAGGTTATTTTTATTTCCAAAATATCCAAGTTTATCGGCAGACATACTTTCCATGAGTATGACAACAACATTGAGCTTTTGTGGATTTGCATCTCCTTTAACAAACCTGTAAACTGGGCTTTGATTATCAGTAACCGTATCGGTTCCCAAGTATCCCCGAACGAGTTTTTCAGCGGTAATCTCATCCATGAGCTGAAATTGTTTGTTTCTGCCGTCAAGATCATCAAGGGCACTCCTCAAGAAGGTATATACCGGATTGAGTCCAAGTTGATTTGGAAATGCAAAAGCTGAAAAATATGCAGTACCAGCACGAATAGGAGATTTCAGCTCTACCCTGCCCCTAATGGCAAGAAAAATAAGGATGATAGCCAGGATGTTATAAACGCTCAGTTTAACTACTGAATGATTTTGCACCTGCATCAAATCGTTTTTAATCGTGGAGTTAATTTTGAATAAAAATTTCCAAAAAACCAGTAAAATAACAATTGATAACAGGACATATATCAAATAGGCTGGCTCCTTTGTTACCATGCCAATCATAAATCCCCCCTCATCCAACCAGTTAAGAACCGAGGTGGTTAGCCGCGAAAAGTAGTAATTAAAATACGGGATATCTGCAGAGCATATTAAGATAGAAAGAGAATACAAAATTCCTGTACAAATTGTAACATACCCGGAAACACGGTGAAGGCTTTTTTTACTTAGCACCTGATTCACGAGCGAAACCAGAAAGGGAACAGCCAATATATATCCTGAGATAACAGTGTCAAAACGGAGCCCCATAAGAAAAGCACTGCTAATTAGTGAAAATTTTTGATCCTCGGGTAATGTGGCAAGTTTAGGAAGATTGGTTAAGAATAATAGTAAACGGAAAAAAGTAAAAACCACTATTCCCAGAAAATATACAGTAAACAACCACCGGATATTTCCAGGAATAGTGTTAAAAAACTTTCGGAGCATGCCTATTTTCCGAACCCTTTAACCTGATGAACAATATCGAGTTCGGTTTCTTCTTCACAATAAAATGGTTCGCCATATTTTTTACCAATTTTGAAACCATAAATTTGTGAACGTGATTCAATAAAATTGATGAATCCCGGTTGTGAAATGAATGTGTCGGGTTCTTTTGAACTTGGATCATGAAACTGAGTTGAAAAGGCACGTATCGAGTTCATCTTAGTTTCGTATGTATCGGAAATATCAACAATAAAACTAGGCTCAAACATATGCGACTGCATGTAATAATACAGTTTTTTCGGACGGAAGCTGTCTTGGGCTGAATCTTTATCAAATGTTTTAATCTTCGGCAAACCGGAATAAAAAAAAGCACGTTTTACAAGTTTGCTCACATGTATATGATCGGGGTGCCTGTCATTCTGATACGGTGCAAAAATAATCTTCGGTTTGTAGCGCCGAATTGCAATAATAACTTTCATAAGATTTTCTTTATTAATCTGTATATCCCCATCCGGGACATGTAAGTTCTCTCTTGTGGCTACTTTTAGAATAATCGCGGCTTGAAAGGCTTCCCGCTGCCTGATATCCGCATTGCCCCGTGTTCCAAGTTCGCCACGGGTAAAATCAACTATTCCAACTTTCATATCATTTTGAGCAAACTTCGCTATGGTACCACCCATAGAGAGTTCCGCATCATCGGGGTGTGCACAAAAAACTAAAACATCCAGATTCATGAGTACTTTTCCTTTAGCAGTAAGAGATTTAAAGAAGATTATGAATTATGGCAATTAATTAATACAAAATTAACAAATATTTTATTAGGACATATTACTAATTATTCATTATATAACTATTTAGTAAAAATATCATATTTTTTTTCGTTCTTGCATGAAATAATTGCTGTTAATGTTAAATCCGCTAGTTGTAGGTTTGCATGAAGATTCAGAAAAAATAATTCCCTTATGTTTTTTTGAGAAGGGTTTTAAGGTTTTGATTTTTTAAACAGGGCTAAAGCATGAATCATTAAGGCAATCAGCAGCGCGAAAACCATTGGCTCAATCTCAAACCAAAAGCCGGTTAAATACCCGGAGGATCTTGCATACCACCATAAAGCACCGGATGCGAATGAAAGCAAGGATTCAACCAACGCGGCAGTTTTACTGATGATAAGCGCCGGGTAAAAAACTGATAGCAAGATGAAAACAACCGGCGGAATACATAATGAACCAATCGCATACCAGAGACTTATTACTGAAGGTATTACAAGAGCCAAACCCGAAGCGAGAATGCCGGTGACGATGAGTCCGATTCGGACGTACCTGATAGCATCCTTATCACCTGTTGTGGTTTTCCGCATCCCCGTCATTTTTTGTAGCGGTGTTATAATATCCTGCGCGAATGTAACTGCCGAAATAAAGAAAAAACTGTTTAGCGTTGAAAGTATTGTCGCGAACATGCCAATGTAAAATATGCCGCGCAGCCCATTCGGGATGAATTGATCAGCTAACTGTAAAAAAACGTCTGCACTGTTTTTCAAGTCGGGCATCAGGGCTCGGGCATAAAGCCCTATTCCGTTCGTCAAAAGGTCAAATATGAACCAGAGAACAATAGAGAGCAGAATTCCATAACGTGCAACTTTTGTTGAACGGGTAGATTGTACGCGTTGGAAAAATCCCGGATCGGCAAAAGTCCAAATGGCAATAAGATACCATACAATTATATACCCCCACCCTGCCCCGCCGGTAATCTCCAAATGTTTTTGCGGAAGGTTGGTAGTTAAATAGTCAATTCCGCCTTTCAGATTTACAAAGTAGAATAGCACGCAGGCAAACCCGATGAACATAACGAAAAAGAAGTATATGTCTGTAATAATATCCGATTTATAGCCACCCTTGTATAAATATATTATCGTTACTGCCGAGGCGGTAAGCACAGCGGTTAAAATACTCATGCCGAAAACATGGACGAAAATATACGCGGTCATTAATATATAGGGTGCAGGTGAAGTGAGGATAAAAATAAACACCGATGTTAAAATGGCGCTTTTTTCGCCGTATGCGCCATTAATAAGGGAAGGAATTGTTATGTTTGGCTGCAATTTAATTTTTCCGGCCAGCAAAAAGGCATAAAGAATTGCAAAAATATAATACGGCAAACCCTGCGTAAACCAGTTTAATATACCATACTGATAGCTAAATTCACCAACGCCTAATATGCCGCCATACCATGTAGCCACATTTGTCATAATAAAAACAGGCAGAGATACATTTTTGTCAGCAAGAAGATAAGATGCAGAACTTTTGCCCGCGCTACGGCTCGCCCATAATCCCAACAGAATGGAACCCATAACGAAGACAATAATTAAAGCAATGTCGCCGCCGGAAAGTATCATTTGCGAATTCTGGTACGTAAGTATGGGTTTACCTGCCTGACAACAAGCAATATTCCACCGGATATATCTATTGTTACCCTTTCTTGCTCAGCGATATTGCTGGTACTTTCTTTACCCCCACAAGTAAGAATGTCCTGCATAAGTAGATATTGCAAACCAGATGTGGATACCACCGGACTGCCTGAGATGGCATAGAGAGAAATTGTTTCACCCGGAGCAGCATTAATCATGGTTGACGAAGAGTATGCCTGAATAACTGAGTGATTACTAATAATCCTAACAGCCGCCCTATTGTGATACTTGGCTAATAATCCCATATTTGCCAGAAAATGATCCAGCCGCTTACCTGTCGCTGCTAAGAGGGTTATATCCTTGAACCCCCTCTTTAAAAGATACTTTATCGCTTTATCCATATCGGTGTCAGTTTGGCGGCTGATTTTTACCGTCTTGACCTTTGCCATATACTTGTCTAATATGGCTTCCGGTATGGAGTCCAAATCCCCGATAAGCAAATCGGGGACGGAACCATAATGTAAAAAATGTTTTAAACCGCCGTCGGCTGAAACTTTATAGTTACCTTCAACCAAAAATGTATTCCACAGCCTTTTTACTGGAAGTTCCCCGTTCCCGATAATAACCGCGATTCTATTCATTTTGTCAATCGAGTGTTAGTTGTATTCCAGTAAGTAAATTCCTCTCAGCCCCGGGAAAGAACTCTTTACCAACCGCATTTTGTGAATAGAGCGTGTTGAATATGTTATTAATCTGCATATAAACTTTTATAGATTTCAAATAATCAACATCCTTGAACAAGTAACTCGCAAAAATATCCGCTGTAAAAAAAGCATCATTTTTATTGTCATCATAATCAAGAAAATTATTATAGGTATTTTGCAAATTGGCAAGAGATTCATCAAAATTATCCGAGTAAAATGAACCGTTAAAGCGGCTGGTGAGCTGTACAAAAATATTTTCCTTTTCATAAATTGCTTGAAAATTGCATAAAAAGCCCGGGAACCCTGAAATTTTGTTACCGGATAAATCAATTTCGGTAGTGGTTTTAACTCTTGTAAGTGCATCTTTGTACTTAATAAAGGTGCTGCCATCAATTATTTTATTGGTTGATAAAGTCAGGTTACCCAAAAATCGGAAATCGTCCTGAAGCCGGTAACTGCCGGAAAATTCGAGACCGGCATGATTTGTCCGGCTAACATTGCCGGTAACTGGTGAGCCAAACCTGTCCAATTGCCCGTTTTTCACTATTTCGTTCGCGAATATCATGTAGTACGCATTAGCGCTTAACTCGAGCAAATCCTTCCGGTAAATACCACCAATTTCCAAACTGCTCATGGTTTCGGGTAAAACAAGCGGGTCTTCGTATTTATACGAACCTGTTGAATTAACAGCAAATTGAGGTGTTGCTCCACCGCTTGCCTCCGCGGTTCTTTCATCAAGAATATAATTTACTCCAAATTTGGGATTGAGAAATACATGGGAAACAGCGAAACTGTTATCAATAAAATGTTCGTTGTATATCTTGTATTTACTGTAGGCTAGCTGTACTTCCCATAACAGCCGCAGATTATTTTTGACTTGCCAGCTGTAATTTCCAAAAGCACTAAACATGTTTTTCGATGCCTCGTAACTATAATATTTAAAATCCGGAGTTAATTGAGATGGTCCGCCGTTAGCAAAATTAACCGCACCCCAATGTAACGAATTGTGGAAACGGATTTCAGCCCCTAGATTAAGCTCGGTATGCCCATCACTAATTTTAACCCGTGGAATCCATCCCCATTGACGGTTTTCGACCTGAGCCCGGGTAAGAACATTACTCAACGGCAAGGTATCCGGGTTTCCGGTAACAGTAAATCCATTCTCAGAAGTCAACCGGTAATATGAATACGGAGCCCAACTGCCATCGTAGTCAAAAAAGCCTTTACCCAAGATGAGAAATAATGCCGAGTTGACTCGAATGTTGCTGCTTAGTTTATATTCATTCAGTATTTCAAAATGCGGCTGAGAAAAGTTTTCTTTCTCTTCGTTGCGTCTGCTCACCGAATAAAAGTCATCTCCCCTGCCACCCCAATCCGAGTAATTGGATTTTCGCAGTGCTTTATTTTTTATATAAGACTTTGGCATACCTGTGTAAGCCAAGCCGTCTGAAATGGGACCGCCATAAATGTTAAACTGTGTTGAGAGTAAATCATCAAAACGCAGCAATGACAAATAAAAGGAAGAGAAATCGACCCATGATTTTTCCCGGTAACCACTGCTTAATGTTTTTGAAAATTTCGCGGTGAAAGCATATTTCCGGTTTATCAGCCCTGATGAATAAGACACATTATACTTTCTGGTATTAAACCCGCCCATACTGCTGCCAAAAATAAATTCAGGATTCATACTTGCAGTTGAGGTTACTATATTTATAGCACCACCGACAGCAGGATAACCGAAAACCGCGTTCCCTGTGCCCCGCTGAACCTGTATTAAATCAGTATTTCCAAGTATATCGTTAAAATCCAACCAG
>JACPGF010000023.1:0-6862 GCA_016182615.1 Ignavibacteriales bacterium | reverse complement strand
CGTTAACCATTACCGCTAACCGCCGCTGATCAAATCCCCGGATGCTCATATAATTGTATCCAATGCCATTGCCGTTTTCCGAATACCACGTTGTGGATGGAAGCGTGCTGAGAAATTGAGGAATATCTTGTGTTATGTAATTTTGACGAATTTGTTTTTCGGTTATTCTATCGAAAGCGGAGTAGCGGTTCTTCTCCTCCGGCATCCCGGATGTAATAATAATAGTTTGCGATGGTACCAGATTTCGCACTAATTGAATCGGTTGAGTGATATGTTTTTCAAATTCAGGCACATGCAGGTATCTGGTTTCATAACCAACATAACTAATCCGTAAAACCGGGTCTTCCTTTAGTATTAGACAAATGGAGAAAGCTCCGTTTTCATCCGATATAGCACCGGTCTGACTTCCTAAAATCATAATGCTGGCTTTAATTAATGGTTCGCCGGTCTCTGAAAAGCCGTTGAGAAACGGCTTTTACATCAAGAAAATGTATTAATATTTCCAACCGTTTCCCTACGCCGGTACAAGCCGGATCAGGTGCTAAGGGTATGTTCTCAGTTACGGAGAATTCGCAACACCCCTAACGGATGCTTAGCATATATATGTTAAAATAGTTTATCTATAAAAACTCAAATTTTATAAAAATATAATTACCGCTTAATCGTAAGCTTTTGACCGGGCTGTAATTTAGTCCCGGACATATCATTACTTTTTTTAATTTCTTTTTCAGAAACTTGATATTTCTTGGCAATAGTATACAAAGATTCACCCTTTTTTACAATATGCACAGTCGATTTCGCGGATGATGGTTTTTTTGTTACTGATGCAACTGCACTTTTCTTTTTAACCGGTGTGCTTTTTTCGGCAACATCAGAATATACTTTAAGCCTGTTGCCAGCTTTAATAGCATTCCCGCGAATCTTGTTCCACTTCTTCAGGCTTTCAATCGTTACATCGTATTTAGTTGCGATTTCTGCCAATGATTCACCGGGACGGATTTTGTGTGTTACACTCGTGCGGTTGGTTTTAACGACATTGTCACCATAAGAAGATGAACGTTCGTTACTGTAAACACTTAACATTTTACCGGCACTTATTTTATCTGCAGATAAATTATTCCACCGTTTCAAATCGTTTTGTGTAACACCGAATTTTTGTGCAATTTTACCAAGCGATTCACCCCGGCGCACTTTATACCTGAAAAGCTTACCCTCGGCATTTGCATTTAACTGTGCAGCTGAAGCAAGATTTATACTACGGGTTTGATAAATTTTCAATCGCTGATTTTTAGAAACCCGGTTTCCTTTTAAATTATTCCACGCAATTAAATCCTGTGTGGATACCTTGTAGTTTCTGGCAATTGCACGGAGTGTCTCACGCCGTTTAACTTTATGGAAGAACCAGGTTTTTTTAACTAATGGTTCAGTAGCAATACTCGACTTTTTCTCCGATGATGATTGATCATCAAGACTTGCGAAATAATCTTTCTTCTCTTCGGGAACATAAATGTTGAGAGCCTGTCCGACTTTCAGGGATTTCGTATAAGAAATATCATTCCAGTTTCGTAAATCGCTGATACGTACGTTAAAGAGGTCTGCAATTCCTAAAATGCTTTCACCCTGTTTTACTCTGTATTTTACTAATGCTAATCCGGAAGGCGTGATTGTGCCATCTTCAGGTGAAGTAGATTCCGGCGTTTGATTTGCAGCCACATCCTGATTTACAACAATAGGAGGCACATCACTAATATTAACTTCTGAAGAATCCGTTATTTCATCATCCGATTCATCTTTATTAAGGGATGCATAAGGTGAAATATATTTGCCATCATTTGCAACGTACCTTAATACTTTATTAGAATCGACATTTGTTGACTCGGCAGCAAGTATGAAAAGCAAAATTCCGTTTATAACGATCGGGAATACTAACTACATTTGCAGCGAAACGCTGATAAGTACCTTTGGGCAGTTTAAGATTATAACCACCTTGGAAATTTGCCGGGGAGCAATTCTGAGTTAATTCAGGGTTAAGTTCCTGAATTTCTTCTAAAGAAACACCTGCACATTGAGCCAGATACCCAAGTTCTACAGCCTCGTAAACTTTACCAGTTTCATATTCGTAAGGTTTTTCCATTGCCACGGCAGAAAAACCATATTTTTCAGGATCCAAAGCGATAAGGCAAACAGCGATAAACTGAGGAACATAGCTTCTTGTCTCTTTTGGAAGAAAACGATGTAAATCCCAAAAATTATTTGAACCGCTCCGTTTGATTGCCCTGTTGATTCTGCCCTCACCGGCATTGTAGGATGCAAGTGAAAGATACCAATCATTCAAGTTGCCATATAAATCTTTTAAATGGCGGGCGGCTGCACGGGTGGATTTTTCAGGGTCTCTTCTTTCATCAAAGTAAAAATCGTTCCGGAGACCGTATAACCTGCCTGTAGCGCGCATAAACTGCCACAATCCAACTGCTCCAACCCATGAACGTGCTGTAGGATTAAGACCACTCTCTATCATTGACAAATATACTAACTGCTCCGGTACTCCTTCTTCCTTAAAAATCTTCCTCATCATCGGGAAAAATTTCCCGGAACGGGCTAACCAAAGATTAATATACTTTGAACCTCTGCCTGAGAAATAATTAAGAAAAACCTGTACTTCGTCATTGAGCTCAAGTGGAATCTCGGCGGGAATAATTTCATGTTTAACAAGAAAAGTCAGTGAGTCTTTTCTTGGCTCAATTTCAAAGATGGTTTTTTTCATCCATTCTTCGAGAGCAGCAAACGACACATTTTCCGGAATTTCCGGCAAGTTATCAATATACTTTTTGTAATCATCACGTATTGAATTAGCGAGCTCATTATATGCTTCGTTTTCTTCAATACCGGGATAGTAACTAAGGTTATTAATAATTCTCAGAGCATTTTCATAATTATTAATTGCTTCAGTTACACTATTTACATTTTGCTTCTGTAAAGCAACAACATATGACTGACGAGATTCTTCCAGGAGTTCGGAAATGATTTCGAACTTATTAACAACCTGAAGAGTATCACCATTATTAGTAGTGGCGACCTTAGTTGCCTCTTTACTTGTCCCGCAGCCAAACAGCAACAGACCAATTAAAGAAATAACCAAAGAGGTGAAAGTTTTTGCTTTCATGTCTCTCCTTTCTTTTATGAGTTTAACTCCTTAAAATAAGGAATTTATGTGACTTTAATCAAGTAAAAAGTTATATCTTTTTTGTATCCTTCATTTCAAGGCTATAATTGCACAAAGGCATCAACTTTTACCCTTTCTTTTATACTGAAGTTATCGGTAAATGAATTAAATTATTCAAGTATCGTAACTACTTAGTTCATATCCAAATTAATTTACATCTCCTAAACTCAGACTTTAGTCTGAGGAATCTCAACCCATCTAACCAGAGGCTTTCCCCAAAGGGGTGGATGCCAAGCCACTGGATATTGATTTGAAATTATAAAGTAAAATTTGGTGGCTTGGCATCCACCCCTTCGGGGAAAGCCTGATGTTTGTTGGTTACTTAAACCTCAGACTAAAGTCTGAGGTTAGGTGATAAAAATTTTATTGCACTTCTTAAGCTGCTAATTTTAGTTAACGCCTAAACTCGACTTTATTTTACTTAAACTGAATAGTTACCAAGTATCAATATAAATTCACTTCTGCGGTACTTGGTAATTTAATTTTACTAGCACAGTTCCACTCGCTACAGTGGAATATTGCCATGTTTTTTTCTTGGATTTTTATCGACTTTCGTTTTTAATATATTCAATGCCTCCACTACCCTCATTTTTGTTTCGGAAGGTTTGATGACATCATCGATGAAACCATGTTCTGCCGCTATGTATGGATTTGCAAATTTTTCAATGTATTCATCGGTCTTCTTTGTGGTCTCAGCTTCACGGTCAGCAGCAGCAGCAATTTCTTTTTTAAATATTATCTCTACGGCACCTTTCGGTCCCATAACCGCTATTTCAGCACCGGGGAAAGCAAAATTAAAATCGCCTCTGATATGCTTTGAGCTCATCACATCATATGCACCACCATACGCTTTTCGGGTAATGACGGTAACCTTCGGTACGGTCGCTTCACAGAAAGCGTAAAGCAGTTTTGCACCATGACGGATAATTCCATTCCATTCCTGTTCAGTACCGGGTAAAAATCCGGGTACATCCTCTAAAACAAGCAGCGGAATATTAAAGGCATCGCAAAAACGGACAAAACGTGCGGCTTTAGTCGAGGCATTAATATCCAAGACTCCCGCCAGTACTGCCGGTTGATTTGCAACAATACCAACAGACATACCGCCAACCCGTGCGAAACCAACAATAATGTTTTCAGCGTAGTTGTTTTGTATTTCAAAAAACTGGCTGTCATCTACAATGCAGGAAATAACCTCTTTCATATCGTAAGGCTTGTTCGAATTATCCGGAATCAGTGAATCCAGTTTAGGTATCAGGGTTAGTTTACTTGCATCAAAATCATTATCCTCAGCCGTATCCCTGTTATTTTGGGGTAGAAAGCTCATCATTTTCCGTACACTTAAAAGTGTGCTGATTTCGTTTTCCCCGATTACATGCGCAACACCACTTTTAGTTGTATGTGTTTCGGCTCCTCCGAGTTCCTCGAATGTTACATCTTCATGTGTTACAGTTTTAACAACGCTTGGCCCGGTAACAAACATGTAACTGGAGTTTTTCACCATAAAAATAAAATCGGTAATTGCAGGAGAATAGACGGCACCGCCTGCACATGGACCAAGAATAACAGAAATCTGTGGTATTACGCCGGAGGCTAAAGTGTTTCTTAGAAAAATATCTGCATATCCACCGAGACTTAAAACACCTTCCTGGATACGTGCACCGCCGCTATCATTAATTCCCACAACAGGAATTCCGAGTTTCATCGCGGCATCCATTATCTTGCAGATTTTATTAGCATTTGTTTCAGAAAGTGAGCCGCCGAACACGGTAAAATCCTGACTGAAAATGGCTATCTCTTTCCCGTTTATTCTGGCAAATCCCGTTATAACTCCATCACCAGGAAATGATTGCTTATCTAATCCAAAATCTTTAACTCTGTGACGAACATAAGAATCAATTTCCCGGAAACTGCCTTCATCAACCAGTAAATCAATCCGCTCGCGTGCAGTCAGCTTACCTTTGTCATGCTGTTGTTTAACTTTATCCTCACCACCACCAAGCAAAGCAAGCGCCCGCTTTTCCTCAAGCTGAGTAATTTTATCTAACATATCGTTTAGCTCTCATTAAATAATAACACATACGAATATACTTTTTCAGACACACACGGTAAGAAAAAGGTTTTCTCCAGTTAGTAAGGTGTACTACTGAATTTTAATTTGCGTACCGGGTAAACTGTCATTTGCATTCAGAATGATAAAACAGATACCCGTATTCTGCCCAATTGATTCAATCAATTTCATGGTTCCGGAAATATATTTACTCTCAATATGTGATAAATAATTGTCTATCACTATCAGTTCAGTACCTGTTACAATAGCTGCAGCTATTGCCATTCTCAGATGAAACTCAAATGACTTTGGACTTGGAATATGCTTCTCATAGCCATCCAAACCCACTGCCTTAAGCGCTTTCGGAATTATATCTGCAGTTTTTTGTGAATTTTTTGAATCTGCAGCTAATAATTTCAGGTTTTCTTCAACACTTAACCATGGAATTGATGCATGATTCATGGGTATAAGCATATGTCTGCTTATAACCTTCCCCTCTTTTACAATTGTGCACTCGCCTTTATCAGCTGATTGCAGACCACAAAGATATTTAGCAAAAATCTCCCTCTTTTCACTATCTCTAAATGATACCAATAAAATACTACTGCTTGGGAAAGCACTTTCAATTGAAAAGTTTTCAATGACAGGTTTTTTAAATCCCAAAAGGTTTTCTTTGTATAAAGTCAGTCCGACACTTTTAAATATTGTACTCATCGTTTAAACACACCTTCCGGAAATTTTATTCGTTTACTAAGTAAAACAAGACAAAGGTGTAATAGAATTATTAGAATTAATACGCTTACTAGAGTGATAGCGCTTAAAAGCATATCATATTGCCGTAAAACCTTAAGCGAAAAATAGCCAAGCCCTCTGTTAACATCATTAATAACTTCCGAAAAAAGAATCAATCCAAGAAAAAACAAATGATTTTCCTTCAAATATGCAATTGCGCCTGATTTCGCGAATGATTTAAATAGTGCATCTTCATTGTATAAACCTAACGAAATCAACTGTTCAGAATAAACTGAACTGTTTTGCTTGAATGCATCTGCAAGCGTCTTTTGTACACCAACAAACACAATAAAAAACATACAAATAATAAATAACCAACCGGAATGATCTGCCTGTACAATTATCCACTGTATCATTAATCCGCTGAGCATAAGCGCATGAACTGAGATTTTAGCCGTCAATCTCGTAAACATGGTATAGGGTATTATTCCAGTAAAGCTGATGATTAATGAGAGTATCAGCAATCCGTAACACATTTCTAGTGTATAGAGTATCCCGGGTACCATATCCATATTAAAAACAAGAAACCCGAAATAGTCGTTAATTGAGGAACCCATGCACACCTGTATGATAATAGATTAATGTTTTAATTTACTTAATTACTTGAAATAAAGAAAGCACAAAGATTTTTACAGGAGTGTTGTGTATGCTTCATAGGTTCAAATCCAAAATCGGTGGCAAAAGTGTTACGCATAGAGTTTAAAGAGTCTGTAAAGGAAAAGGTCTTTATCGTTCACACCTCTGACCCTTGCCATTAAGGATTTTATCTTAGCATTAAAATTCTCACTTTGTGCATT
>JACPGF010000449.1 GCA_016182615.1 Ignavibacteriales bacterium | reverse complement strand
TCTTGGTGTAACAAATTTCTACAGTTAAATAATTAGTAGGCTTTTTTTTCTTTGAAATGAGAATACTTCCTCTATATACCAAGGGATTGGTATGCAGAAAGTGAAGAATAATCATTATATTTATGCTTTTTGTTTCAATTTGGTACTATGCAAAGCATCCTATTCCAGTCAACCTTAGCTTTTATCTCTGCATTAGCGGGGGCATTTCTTATATTCAAAATTACGCTAAATCATAATAAACTCTGTGTGTTAATTTCACTTTCGGGTGGTGCGTTAGCCGGCGCCGCGTTCGTGAATTTGTTACCCTCAGCCAGTGAATATTTATCAATCACCGAGCTAATCCTTTCAGCAGTAAGCGGTTACGGACTATTCTGGTTAATCAATAAGTATTATTTCCACGTATGTCCCGCTTGTTCTGCCAGCCATTTTGATGAACAGACAACAAAAAAGTTTTCTGAGATTGTGATGCTGCTTTTTACAGCACTTGCATTCCACTCCTTTTTAGACGGCGTTGCCATTGCATCGGGTATTTCCGATTCGGATCACGGAGTCTTTTCGGCAGTATTGGCCCACAAGTTCCCTGAAGGCATTGCGCTTGCCTCTCTTATGATCGGGGCTAACTATCCTAAAAAACGGATATTTGAATTTGTTTTTCTCGTAGAAATTACAACAATTATTGGAGCACTCGTCGGCCATTTTGCATTACCCGTTAAATCGGGCTTTGTCATGGGACTGATTCAAGGGCATATCAGCGGAAGCTTTTTGTATTTGGCATTTCATGCTTTAGCCGGTGAAATTTTCCGGAATCATAAAATGCTGGTAATCTCTTCATTTGTTGCCGGTTTGTTAAGCATTTGGCTGATTACTCTTTTTATACACTAAAAATAATGGAGGCGGCAAAATACTGAATTAGTCTTCAGCTTATAATTCATATTTACGCTTCATCCATTCGTATGCAGCATTTATTTCCTTTGTTTTTTTCTCCGCAAGTTGGCGCAGGTCTTCACCCAATCCGTCAACTTTATCGGGATGGTAGAGCGAAATAAGGGCATAATACTGCTTTTTAATGATTGATTTGGTAACTTTGCCTTTCAGCCCGAGGATTTTACCAAAATAAATAGCTTTTTCGTACTCGGTTGCTTTAGCAAAATCAAATTCCTGTTGTCCCGAAATATTCCTTTTTTCAAATCTTTCATAGCGTTCGTACCGTTCGTACCGCTCATACTGCTCGTAACCATGTTGATCTTTTTTCTGATCACGCCCTGCTCCAAATCCGGATTTCTGATCTCCCGGTTTTTTGCCGTATTTATATTTAAAGGAATATGGCCCGATTATTTTGCTGAGAGAAAGATACATTTCACTGCCGGTGTCACCGGTGTTTGTCAAAAATTCAAGAAAAGAAACATTAATACCAAACCAATCGGTAGCTGAGAGTTTTTCTGCATTTTCAATAAGGCTTTTCTTAATCATCGAATCCATCAGGTTCATCCGCAATTTTTTCAGTTTTTGACCTTCGTGCGTGGGGGTGGCCACTCTGTACACCTGTGCCATCCAATCCTCACCACACAGTACCAATGTCTGCAAGACCAGATACTCGCTGTAAATCGCATCGGCTGATATAGATGCACAATGATAAATGGACTGGCTATAGCATTGCAGCCTGCCGTACGTGGTAAAAACAAATTCATTGTAGGTTTGATCCACATCCAAATTGAACCATTTGTGGAAAATAAATCCGGCTGCCTGCTGTGAATATGAATTTTTAAATTGTAAAGTATTCCGTAACGAATCACTCAAAAATGACGTGGAGAAATTTGTCAGTTCTGTTTGAATGAAAGATAGTGCACCCCAGATGCTGTCACGCACAGTATCATAGATACAGAGCGCCTCATCTATTTTGCCGTTTGCCCGTAAACCATCTGCCACAACACGAAGTTTGGCTATATTCATTCTTTCGCTTTCATAACATACAAAGATAACATTATAGCAAATAAATCGCTATAATAAAAATCACTTGGGTTTTAACGGCAACAGTTTTGGATAATATAAAAAAACAAGCTCTGCTTAGTATGCTTAAATGAAAATCTTGATCTTAAAAAGATTTTATGTTAATACTGAACGAATACCTCTTTGCCTACTTTGCGGTTACTTTGCGCCTTTGTGTTCAACTGAATCAATTGAATTTCATATTTTGGTAAAACCTATTCTTATAACAAAAGTCAATCATTTCTTTCCCAACCAAAAATTAGCCGTGGTGCACGAAAAGCACTGTGTCAATATTCCAACTGCAACCGCAGCCCCGCGAAGAGGACATCTTTTCCCCCATCAAGCGGATTGTTGACAAATTGAATATCAGGCTGTATGGAAAATACTTCGTATGGTTGAAAAACCATGGTCAATTCTGTGATTAACTCATACGACCTTGTTCCGGGTGTACTTGACCGGTATGCCCGCCCGGCGTTGCTGTAAGCCATAGAAATTCCAATGGTTTTAAATGTTCCTGTTAAATATTCCGGAAAAAGAGAGATGCCTGCACCG
The DNA here is from genome assembly GCA_016182615.1 of Ignavibacteriales bacterium. Taxonomy (GTDB): domain Bacteria; phylum Bacteroidota; class Ignavibacteria; order Ignavibacteriales; family Ignavibacteriaceae; genus JACPGF01. Next base: position 644 of record JACPGF010000449.1, on the reverse strand, counting down.
GCGTAAAAACAGATACAGTTCACATCCGAGTTTGCAAATCCAGTTCTGATAAATGCAGCCGTACCGGAACTGCCCGGCAATGATTGATGGAAGTATTGTTCACCCGTACAATAGATTCCATAATTGTGCGCCCTGCCAATATTTTGCAGCTCTTCCGAGAGTGCAGTATAATACCATGCACCGAAAGCCGCTTTGCTAAATCCGGGGACCGGCTCTTTTTCATCACCGGTAAACTGTAATTCATTCGCAATAATGTATCCATCCCGCGCATTTAAATTTATTGATGATGAGGATGGATTAGCAATTGAACCCGGCACCGCGTCAATAATCGCTGAGAGCCATTGTATCTTATCCGATACTTCCCATGCCGCACGCAGTGCAAATGAAGGATTGGGGAATATTGATGGACCGGCTTTCCCGCTCTGGGAAATATCGATACCAATACCGTGAGATGGATTAAGGAATACCGCGGAAGAACTTCTGGTATCAAATTCAGAATTATAATCGTACAGCCCAAGATAGAAGGACAATCCCTGTTCAGGAAAACTTTTTTGCACGGACCACTGATACAATTTAAATATATTATCCGCGGCAATATTACTGATTCCCTGAGCAGGCTCGAAATGCAGTGGCTTGTTAAAATC
>JACPGF010000448.1 GCA_016182615.1 Ignavibacteriales bacterium | reverse complement strand
TTCCACATAATCAAAAAATTTGCTGTTGGCAACTTCTTCCGCTGCATCATATTTTAAAGCATTGCCGAACATTTTTTCAACAACATTTTTCGGGACTTTCCCTTTCCGGAAACCGGGTACGTTAACTTTTTTCAGTTGTTTCTGATAGGCCTTTTCAAAATCAGCGGCATATTCTTCCGGTGTCAGGGTAATTTCAATTTCCGATTCAGATTCGTGTATCGGAGTTATATTTGTATCCAATGATAACCTCTTTCAATAAAATGTTAGTGCGGAGAGGGGGACTCGAACCCCCACGGATCTCTCCACCAGATCCTAAGTCTGGCGCGTCTACCAATTCCGCCATATCCGCAGGTAGTTTACGTTTATTAGCCGTAAATATTATACATTTAAACTTTAAATATACAATTTTCACTGTCATTTATAAAATATGTCCCAACAAACTATTCGCTGCGGCTATGCTGCCATCATTGGCAAGCCAAACGCGGGAAAATCTACCCTGTTAAACGCGATTCTGGGCCAAAAACTGGTTATTACCAATCCTAAGCCTCAAACAACGCGAAAAAAAATACTCGGTATCCTCAACGAACCGGAGTTTCAGGTGATTTTTATGGACACCCCCGGTATTATCGAGCCGAAATATCTCCTGCAGGAAAAGATGATGAGCCACGTGTATCTTGCACTTGGCGACGCGGACGTTTTTTTAATTATTGCCGATATAACGGAACTCGGCGACGGCGGATTAAAATATATTGAAAAGCTGCTTGAACAGTTCCCCCGAATTTCACGCAGACCCGCGATTCTGCTGCTTAATAAAATAGACAAAGCACAGCCTGAAATACTTGAAAAGGCAATTGCAGAAGCAGAGCAAACAAAAGTATTTAAGCATATCATCCCTATTAGCGCGCTGAACGGGCAAAATGTACCGGATGTGATACGTTTTGTTGCTGAATGTATGCCCATTCATCCGAAATATTTTCCCGACGATATTGTTTCCGATGAAATTGAGCGGTTTTTTGTTTCTGAAATCGTGCGTGAAAAAATACTTGAGCTGTACCACGATGAAATACCATACAGCAGTGAAATTGTGATAGAAGAATTTACCGAGCGGGAAAACAGCAAGCACTATATCGCCGCGATGATTTATATCGAGCGTAACTCGCAAAAAAGCATACTCATTGGCAAAAAAGGCGAGCAGATTAAAAAGCTTGGTGAGCTTGCCCGTGCAGGTATAGAAGAGTTTCTTGAGCATCCGGTGTATTTGGAGTTACGGGTAAAAGTGCGTGACGGCTGGCGGACAGATGCCCGTGCCCTCAGGCAATTCGGGTATGATATAAAAGAGGACTAACCCTGAAAACGTATAAATACCGGGCAGAGTCCGCGTTACTGTTAACCACGCTTATCTGGGGCGGAACTTTCGCGCTGATTAAATCAGCATTGCAATATGCATCTCCCATGGCTTTTATTACCTCACGGTTTACCATAGCCGCTTTGGTTATGCTGCCTTTCGCGTTCAAGCGGTTCAGGACAGCCACCGCAACGCACTGGAAAGAAGCGACCATACTTTCGGCAATATACTTTATCAGTTTTGCCGCGCAAACCGTCGGGTTAAAATACACCAGCGCGGTCAAGTCGGCATTTATCACCGAATTGTTTGTTGTGTTTACCCCGCTGTTTCAAACCATACTTCAGCGCCGCCCGCCGGGAAAAGCTAACATCGTGGCTATATTATTGGCTCTCGTGGGAGTAATATTTCTTTCAAGTACCGGAACATCGTTGTTTGAGGTAATTTATTTGATTGGCAGCGATTTTACCGCGGGGGATGCGCTTACCCTGCTGTGCGCCATCATGTACGCGGTTTACATCGTGTATCTTGATATGACCAGCAAGGATATGGACTACATTTTTCTCTCATACATGCAGATTGCCTTTACCGCTCTGTGCAGCGGAATCTTTTTATTTGTCCTTTCGGGGACAGGCATTGAAATACCAAAGTTTACCATGAACTACGAGGTATTGCGCGCAGTGGGGTACACGGCCTTGCTCGCGACAATTATCACCACAACTTTGCAGACGAAATTCCAGAAATATGTTACACCCACACGGGCAAGTATTATTTTTTCCATGGAGCCGATATTTGCTTCCGTGTTTGCTTTTATTATCTTGCAGGAACGGTTCACGGTGTTTGGCGTGTTTGGAGCCGCGTGTATCATTTCTGGTTTACTGGTATCAGAATTATTTTCTAAGGAATAATATGGCTGCATTTGCCCGTGCTGAGATAGTTGTTTCTGGTTTAGTGCAAGGTGTCGGTTTCCGGTATTTTGTACAACGGAGAGTTGACGAGATAGGCGGTATTACCGGTTATGTTAAAAACCTGTATAACGGCGATGTGATAACCATTGCTGAAGGCGAACGAGCTAAACTGCAAAAATTATTCGAGGCGCAGAAATCAGGCCCGCGGAGCGCGATAGTACAGCGGGCAACTATTGACTGGCGTGAAGCCACTAACGAATTTATCACATTTGAAGTACGGCATTGAAACAGCAATTACGGATTGGTAACGGTTTTGACATACACCCTTTTGAAGAAGGGCGTAAATTATTTCTCGGTGGTGTGGAAATACCGCATAACAAGGGTCTTGAAGGCCACTCGGATGCGGATGTAATTTTACACGCGTTGTGCGACTCGCTCTTGGGCGCGCTGGCATTGGGTGATATCGGTAAACACTTCCCGAACACGGACATGCAGTACAAGGGCATAGACAGCAAAGTGCTGCTTGCACACACGTATAAACTGGTACGGGCCGAGGGATACACGCTCTGCAATGCAGATATTATGGTGCTGGCTGAAGCCCCAAAGATTATGAAGTATGTTCCTGAGATGCAAAGTGTTATTGCCGGGATTCTCGAGGTGGAAACTTCGCAGATTTCAATAAAAGCAACAACAACAGAAAAGCTTGGCTCTATTGGCCGTGAAGAGGGCATTGCCGCGTATTCCGTCTGCCTGCTGCAATTGCAGTAACAAGCGGCACCGGTTTTTGGAGGCTCCATTATGGAATTCCGCCCCTTGTATGTTTAAAACCTAACTCCGCCGCAAAATACGTATGCTATGTTTTCTGAGGCATAATCTTGGCAATTAGATCAATATGTTTCTTAGTTATCTCTGAATCTGTCCAACTAGTTCCTATTCGTAGTTTCCTCTTCTTCATGGCAATATGAACTATATCCTCAACTGAAAACTTTTTCAGAAGTTTTTTTTGCTTCATTCGTTGATATATTTTGTAGTAAGCTTGAACCGCTAAAAAATTGATAAAGCTCCAGCCATCGAGAGCCTTTTCATTTTGCATATAGGTTCGATCAGCATCCAAAAAGTTCTTATACGTATCAAAGACTTGTTCTACCTGACCACGACATTTGTAAATGTGATATACTTTCTCAGCGCTATCCGGAAGATTGGTGATGCAACTCAAAGTCCCCAACTCGAATTGTTTTTTGAAAAAACTTTCCTTCGTATATCCGTCCGGATGCGTAATGATTCTTCTCAAATAATCTTGTTCTTCCTGAACCTTTAATTGTTGATCAAAAAAGGTGATCACTCTCTTTCCGGTACTGATATGCTCATAATACCAGATAATGCGTCCGTCAAAATCAAAATAATCCGTAAGCTCCTTCTTTGCGCCTTTTTGTAAAGGGCGATAGTTTATTAATGAGTTATTCCTCCGCAAAGGCAGAACATAGCGCATCGTTGACTCATCAAGTAATTTGATGTTCTTATTTCAATGGAAGCCTTTGTCGGCCACAATCACGACATTGGGAATTCCGCTTTCCTGGAGGCTGAGCGTAAATGACTTCACATCCCTGATGTTTCCCGGCACTACTCTGTAATAAACCGGCATTTGTAGTTCTAATGAGAAGATAAAGAACAGATTTGTTTGCGGCGTAAAGGACATGTCTCTGCTATATCCAAGACGAACGCTTTCAATTTTCGTTGACCGACTCGGAATATTGGTCGTGTCAATTAACAGATGTGCTCCAACTGTGGAAAACTGCCGGAAATAAGCCAAAATATTGTCGCGGCTATCGCCTAATTCACGAAGCAGAGCTGATATCTGTTTATCGCTCAACGAGATACCCCACTGCGTATGGAAGTAAGAGTTATACCAATGAAAATCCATCATTTTTATAGGGGATTGATATATGAATCGGATCATTGCCATAGCAATTATTTGTTTCCAATCGATATAAGAATCGGCAAAGGCTTTTTCAAGATATTTGGTTTCCTTTTCCATATGAGAAAGAAACAATTCATAAACCCCGAATTCAGCGACATGAATACTCCCGTGTGGCATATCGCGAAGTTTATCCTTTTGACTTTGTATGAACCCATCGTTTTCGGTAATTTTTCCCAATAGTTTCCCTGTGATTTTCTTAGTTCGTTTCAATTCGGCTGAATACTTATAAGAAATCGAATAGATATAATACTGACCATTCAAAAACCGAATTTCTGTTTTTGGCTTTCGAAATTTTTCAATCCAATCGGGAAAGGACATATGAACTCCGTATTTACGGATGCTAAAAAAAGCAATACAATCCCTATATACAAGTGTTATTTATGGTTTTATAGAATTTAGCATACGTATTGGTTGGCGGTGGTTAGGGATTAGAATGCTTCTACTAGTTATTCCTGAAAATTTCGCTTTGAAATTCGCTAAAAACAAAATAATTTTGTAATAACATGTATGTAATAATAAGGTGATGTTCTATTCCAATGGAAAGATAGAAGCGAACAATTTTACCATTCTCTTTTTACTGAGTCTTTTTCAAGCGCTAATACTTAAAGTCAGGTTGCGTAATATTTAATAAAGAATAGCAGAAGTTTGTATATGTTGAAATAGCCAGCATATATCAATTCATTTTATAAAACAAGAATAATTCTTGTTCCATTTAACGGGATCAGTAACACTATTATGTTTTTTTCGGATTAGCATAAACAGGGTTATGTATTTTTAGACAAACCCCCAAACGGGAAAGGGTTAGATATGAGGTTCTTTTTTATTTTGTCAATAGTTTTCAGCCAGGCATTTTATTCACAAAGCCTTCTTGAGGAATCTACTTCAGAAAAATTCAACGAGCGTGGTTTCGTCAATTCTGCTAGTTTTTCATCCTCGGGTAACGAAATCATCTCCGATTACGACGGCAATTTGAGTGTTGTATATGGTTACCCATTGCAATTTGCAGGGGGCATGGATGGAAGCGTTAGCTTAACCTACAATGCAAATGTTGAGCACCGGGTTTTTTATGACGGGATTGGTTTGGATTGGGGCGAACAGTCCGGTTTTTCACTTAATAAGCCGGAGTGGATTCTTGGTTTTAAAGGGTTTGCATTACTGGTATTAAATTTCGAAAACAGGTGGTTTTCCGCGTTAAAGGAATCCGGTAATGGCCCGCAAAATGGCGAGTACACTGTTTTTCACGTACCCGGTTATGATTATTGTACCGAAAGATATTTTAATGAATCGCCTCATAAGTTTGACCAAATACAGTTACTTATGTCAGATGGCTCAAAAAAAACGCTTGTTAATAATAGTCCCGAGCATAATTTGCGGATAGGGAATTATTCTGAAACCGTCAGGTCAAACCCGGCTTTAGCTAATGTAAACTTCATTGATGGGACACAGATATTACGGAAAATGACCTATTGGCCGGGTGACGGTCTGCAATACTACTTTGAAGAAGATTCTGTTCATTATCCCGACTATGCCTCTAATTTAACCCGCCCGTTGCGCACCATCTGGTACCTGAAGAATGTTATAAACCAGCAGGGCGACACGCTCGTATTTTCCTATCTGCCGTACGAAACCGGAAAGAATTCCGGCAGAAGGATGTTTGAAAAATGCGTTTTTTCGGAATATAGCACCCAAACCACTCTTTGCAGGGGGCTGGCTTTCAAGTTTAATTATGTAAAATTCGCCTTCATCGGGCAAACACTGCTCAGGGGTATCGAGATATTTTTAGGCAACAGGCCGCTGAACTATGACCCGGTTACCATCGCCTTAAGCGATTTGAGTTCGGGGTATGATACAACACGGCAGTCTTCTTCGCATGACCGCAGTATCGAGGTGGAATACATTAAAGACTTCGGGGGCAGGATTGATTTTTTCAAGTATGCCGATCCTGTAAAAACCTATAGCTTTGACGGGACTGCAATTCCTCCGGTACACTTTAACACCACCGCGCATTGTATCGATTCGATAAAATATTTTTCAGGGAAAATTTCCAAGTTTAACTATGTGCCAATTAACACGATATATTCTCCCGTAAAACTAAAAAATACTTCGGGGGTGAATTTAGACGATTTCTACCAGCTTTCTAACCGCGACAGGCAGACAAATTACATGGTATCAAGGGTCACTAAAAGTAACTTGTTTGCCGGGATACGGAAAACGGTTGATGAAACGGTTTATGAATACGGCAATGCAACAGCTGTTAACCGCTATTTAACTGTTGAGTCTAAGTATAAAAAAGATAGTATGAAAACTACTATTACCCGAAGAAATTTGCTTGACTTAGCTGCCAACACTGCACCACCGGAAATAAAAACAGAAAAGGTTTTTAATTATTATCCCACTTTGCCAAGGGATGGAAACGCGAGCGATTACTCGGGGCAAACAAAACTGATGTATGAAAAAACCATACTGGAAGATGGATCGGGTACCTTAATTGTAAACGAATGGGACGAAGGGACATTTGAATCAAATTTTTGGCATGCATACACGGGTCTGTTTGATCTGAAAAGAACGACAGAGTTTTCCTTAAAGGGTGCTGATGTGTTTTTCAAGAATGCAAAGAGCTACGAGTATAATTATTTCGAGATTACAAACAGGCAGGTTCTTAATGACACAAAATACCGTATCGGCAGAACAACTGAAAAAGATTCCATGAAAAATTTGTACAAATATACTGCATACCGGTCTCCGGAAAGTACTCTTAACGGTAACAGCTCTTTCTATCATACTAATTTATTGGCAGAGGAAAAAATCTATACCGATGCGGCCGTTTACAGCCATAAAAAAACATTGTATTACGGCGATAATTTTTATGCCGGGCCCACCAGTGCAATTGAGTTGTATTGTAAACCGACAGCCGAAATTAACATGCTGACACTTGACACGGTTAAATATATTTACAACACATCACCGCAAATTGTAAAAGCCCCCGACACCATCCCTAACCTTAACAGGTATTCCCTGCGGAAAAAACTTTTTAGTAACGGTGCCCGGTTGGAGTTTAATTATAACGTGTACGATACCTTACGCACGTATTGTTCCGATGACGGGTGGGGGCTGATAAACGGGCAGATGGTTCAACTGTATCCACCAAAATACAAATGGATTTACACGTATCCCGGTAAAATTGTCTATACCGATGGAGTGGTAAGAGACTCTTCGGTTAGTGCGGAGATTTGGAATAATACAACCATGCCAGCCGAGCAGCAGCTCATTTACCCGAATGCTAATGGGATAGAAGATACAATCAAACAGCGGACTTATTATTCAGGCACCGGGCAGCCCCTTGTTGAGGTGAACGCTAATGGATTTATCTCGGATTATGATTACGATGCTTTGAACAGGCTGGAAAAGGCAAGGTTTCCGGGGGGATATATTAATCCAAACACCCCCGTTAACCCTTTGGCAGTAACCCAACAGTTTTCATTCCCGGCGGACAAGACAACGCTTTACCAGTATTACAAGAGCACCTCGTATCCACCGGTTGTATCTAACGGAGATCATTCTTTCATGGCAGCAGGATACATTAAAAGCCATATCGGTCTCCCTCCCGGTACGGGTGAAATTGATGGAGCCGTTAAAAACGAAGCCACCGAGGGTGAAATTGGTTCCGGTGAAATTTCTGAAGATCCGGATGCACCAACAACTGCTTCCGATACAGCAAGTTATAGCGGCCCCGGAACTGATGAACCGTGGACTGGAAATGACCCCGTAGATTCTACGCGGATTTGCACCGGTTTTTTATACCATTATTTCGCCAAAGATATGCTGCAAAATGTGGTATCGTTAAACAGCGCGGTTTATAAAGTAAAAGCGCTTAACGCTACCATTTCCGGGTGCCAGGACAATGTTTTCATCATGGTGCCATACTTCTATAACGCGAACAACGTGCTTCAGGCCGGTACTGCAGTAAGCGGACAGTTCAACAATAACTCAACGCTGGAAATTAACATGACCTCTGTTTTGCAGGAGTTTAAAAACACTAATAAAAAATTGGCGGCAATTAAATTCTATGCTCCTCTTTCTATTCAGGAATCGTGTGACACCAACTTTGGCGTGAAATCTTTCCAGTTCGATCCGGCAGTTAAACCCGCAATGTTTATTACCGGAGTTTTTAATAATGTTATAGACGGGGTGAGCGCGGGCTCGGTTGAGTACGCCTTTGATGACACCCGGAACGAAGTAACGATGACGAAGCGCCTGAGCATGGATGTGAACGATTTCAGGAGTATAGCCTCCTTGTTCAGCTTCGACTCCTACGGGCAACTGCGGACGGTAAAGGCTATGCAGCCGGATCTGTCCTTCGCTTTGCGCGACTCCACCAGTTTTAACTTTACCGGCAAGCCCGATTTTAACAGTGATGCCATGAACCGCAGGACGGCTACATCTTACGATGGATTCGGCAGACCCGTATCGGTAAAATTTTTGGCAGGCACGGAGAGCGGTTCTACGCAGCAGAAAATGGTTTACACTTTACATAACGATAACCAATGCTTTGAACAGGAAATGCTGGTTGACGAGAAAAACGATACCGTTTTCAAGTTTTTAGACCGTTTTGGCAATGTTACCTCTACGCGGGCAGGCGGGGCTGCCACAACTTTTGCTTACGACCAATTGAACCGGCTGCTGGCAGTAACCTCACCGATGGGTAAACAAACTACCTACACGTACGATAATTTAGGTAACCTTACTGCCAAATCCTCGCCCGATGAAGGGTTTACAGGGATGAAGTACGACAAGTATGGCAGGCTGCGTTTTGTAAAAAGGGATGGCAGCAGCACTGCTGAAAATATTGTTTATACCCGTTACGATAAATTAGGCAGGCCGTTTCTTAAAGGCGTAATAAATACCGCGCTGTGGCCGCAGCTTAACGGGGATGATGAATACGTTTCAGCCCCGAACAGTTTCGAGAACCACGAGGCCGATACGGCAAACATGATTATGCAATACATGTACGATAAAAAGGTGGTGTTTGGTGCGTTCAAAAAAATGCCGGTTGTTTCATGGCTTAATAACCTTGCAAACACGGTTGGCAGGTTAATGGCCCTGGCACACCGCGACAAACCGGGCGGGCCATGGGGTTACAAGATGTACTCCTATGACTCGCGGGGCCGCGTTGCCAAATTTTACCAGTGTTTCCCTTCGGGCGGCTCATGGGTAATTACCGAGAACAGTTACGACCACGCGGGCAACCTGGTAAAACAATCTGTTGACAATAAAATGTATTATTGGTATAATTACGATCATGAAGGAAAACTTTCGCAGGTATTTAGCAGTATGGTAAATAACAGGGCAACGGCAGTGCCCGATGCACGGTACGTGTATAATCGTGCAGCACAAATAGACAGCCTTGTTTTACCCTACGCGGGCAACAAAAAAATAGCTTATACCTATAACCAGTTCCGCGGCTGGGTAACAGGCATTAGCATGCCGGGCGTGTTTACCGAAAGTTTGGGGTATTATCCTGATGGCAACGTTGAGCAGCAGAACATCATTCAGGCAGGCATGGGCGGGCAGTGGGCGCAGCTGGGGTTTAATTACATGTACAATAACAGGAAGGAACTGTTGCAGGCATTTTGCAACACCGATGCAGACAAAGCTGAATACTTTACCTACGACGAAGACGGAAATATGCTTAGCAAGTACCGGAGCGGGAAACAAATAGCCTACCAGTACCAGCAGGGCAATAACCTGCTTGCCGGAATTACAGTTGATGAGAATAACGGTTCCCAGGCATACCCGTTTTTGTACGACAGCCGGGGTAACATAACCTTTCATCTCCGCAAGGGTTTAAGCTCGTTTGATTACGACCACCGCAACCTGCCCCTGCAGATGAGCACCCCGCAGGGTATGGTAAAATACCGGTATGATGAGAGCGGTAACCGCATAGAAAAAATACAAGGCGGTGTAACGGAGGGGTACATCCGCGACCATACCGGCCGCGAGATGGCACTGCACAGCAGTACGGAAGGGTACAAGTATTTTAACCTGTTTGGCAACGGCAGCATTGGCCGGGTGGATGTTGGCAGCCGTGATGTGGTTTTTATTGACCCTGAGAGCGGTGTTGCAGAAACATCGAAAGTACGCGTGGACAGCCGCCGCTACTACGTGCAAGACCACTTGGGCAGCAACCGTGTAACCATAGACACTACCGGCACTGTGCTTAACGCGCAGGACTATTACGCCTTTGGCGAAATTCTAAGAAGTTATAACAATAGCTCGCCAAACGAGCGGTATGATTATACCGGTAAAGAAAGAGACACCGAAAGCGGTTTAAACTACCACGGTGCGCGGTATTACGACAGCGAACTTGGCCGGTGGCTAAATGTTGACCCGCTTGCGGATAAATACCCGGGTTGGAGCGGATATAATTACTGTATGAATAATCCACTACGGTTTATTGATCCCAATGGCATGGAGATTGATGATTCCGGAGTGCAAGATGATCAGGCTTGGCAAGACTATGCGAATTCAGAAGTCGGTAGAAAAAGATTAGCACCATTCAGGAAGGGTGGGAAATTTGAGAAAGTCAAAGTAGTTATTAAGAAAGGGAAACTGCCTACCACTACAATGGGTGATAAAAATGGGACGGCTGATTTATCAGAAGGTAAAGAAGATAAGTATCTCATTACTTTATCTGAAAAACTAAATATGAACAATACTTCTGACAAAAGTTTCTTGGAAACTGTTGAAACGGCTGGACATGAAGTTGATCATGTTGATTTTGATGTTAGAAAGAATCATGGATTGGTTGAAGAGACATTTAAGAATTATATTGAGAGAGATAATAATCAAGAAGAAGCTATATCTATACCACAATATATCAATGATAGGATATCACTTGTTAAAGAAGTAAACAAGAAATATAACTTGGGTGTTAGTAATAAAGAAATTGATAAAATTGTGAAGAGTTTTTGGGGATATAATAGCGCTGCTTATAAGCAAGTGAATTGGAAACCAATTAGGAAATAAGCATGAAATCTCTAATAATAGTATTATTGTTTATCAATGTCAATTTTTTGTCATTTTCACAAGTGTTTTTCCACTACAACTGGCATAAATCCATAAACCAAAATTCTTGTTACTTTGAATTGTTTCAAGATTCAATAACAGATGCTAAAAGTTTCAATTCCCTCAAGAATAAAACCTTTAAAAAATGGTTTTCAAAATATTGGCAACAAGCGCATAGAAAAAATAGTATAATCGAACACGCATTTTGGATGCAAAACTCTGAGGTTTTTTTCAATCGTAAAGATACTATTGAAGAGGAATCTCTTGGCTATTTTTATGATTCTTTAGGTGTATACGATGGTGCGTTGTTTTTACAAAAAACAAATGCAAAGGAAATTGTAGTTATTTCTACAGCTATCCCAGTAAGTAAAAAAGGCGCAAAGTATGCCAAGTTTATTGTCAAAAATGGTAAACTGTACATAAAGTTTCAATCGGTATTAAACAAAGTTTTCGATATAAATGCTGTTGGAACAGAAACAGCAAGTTACTTTGGATTATCAATCCTTTTAAAACACTATAAAGAAGTGAAATTTTTTAATAGATCGTTTTTGAATGTATATGAGTTTTACTTTAAACCGTATTTTTGTGAAAGTGAAAAAGATGTTCTTATTTGGTTTGATGAAAAATTCAATCTTGTGCGTTTAGAAGGTTTTGGAGGTGGGTTCCTTTTAGATAAACAGTTTGAGTAATAATTTTTAAAATAGATTCTTATATGGTAATTACTCATTATTATGTTTTGATTTTAACTTAAAATCCCATCTAATATATATTTATAATAAAGAAAAGTGCGAATTTTGAATTTCGATGCTATTAAAATCAACTGAGTAGTTACATTATGCGTATATTCTCAATTTAGCAAAATTTGCATGCATTTTTTCGGTAATCGGGTAACCATAGACACCACCGGCACTGTGCTGAACGCGCAGGACTATTACGCCTTTGGCGAAATACTAAGAAGTTATAACAACAGCTCGCCAAACGAGAGGTATGATTATACGGGTAAAGAAAGAGACACCGAAAGCGGATTAAACTACTTTGGCGCGCGGTATTATGATAGCGAAATAGGCCGGTGGTTAAATGTTGACCCGCTTGCTGACAAATACCCGGGGTGGAGCCCATATAATTATTGTATGAATAATCCGGTAAACTCTGTTGACCCGGATGGAAGAAAAGTGGTTGATTCAAAAAATAAAGAGATAAGTATAGTTAGACAAAAGGATGGCACACTCAAATTTGGTAAAAATGCGACATCGGCTGTTAAAAGAATTTGCAATGCATTAGCAATGACCAAAACAGGAGGACTTATGCTTGATCAAGTGGTAAAATCAAAAATAAAGGTACATCTGGATATTTCGGATAAGACAGTAATTCGAAAGGAAGGAGATAAGACCATTTTTCGTTTAGGGGAAACTATCCAAGGTAATTTCAATCCAAAAGATAATTATGGACAATTCCAAAATACAAATGGCTCAATTGGTATAAAAGAAGCGTCAATAACTATTAATGAAGGCTCAATTAATACTTTTATGGAAAAAAGTAGCAAAGCGGCTGGATTAACTGTTGATCAAGTAATTGGGGCTGTTGCTGGTCATGAGATAGTTCATGCGACAGATGAGAGTGAGATAAATAAAGACAAACAAACCCAATTGAAAGGAGAAGAAAGAAAAGATGGAGAGGTGAAGCCGAAAAAGGTTGAAAATAAAATAATGGACGAACTAAAAGAAAATTAAAAAATTATGAAAAAACTATTCTTTTTTCTACTTGTGATTTTAGCAGTTAAAGTTCAATTACAAATAAAACCAACTTTAAGTTATGTTAAAAATGTCCCTGATACATTGCTAATTTCATTATCAAAATCCTTCAATGAAATTCAAGGTTATTCAGATATTGATCGAAGAGGGATTATTTTAGTCAATATTTTGGAGAATAAAAATCGTAATTATAAAGATGGTATCTTTTATTGCAGATACAATGAAGTACATTGTACTCCTTGGATTTTAATCAAAAGCAAAGATAAAGTAAAATTATTTACCGATACATCTTTTGAAGGTTTTTTAAAAGAATTTATCGAGTTCACTGAAATCTCCGAAATTGATGAGCAAAATAAATATTTATACTTAAAAGCATTCATAAAGTTTCATGGTTATTGAGTTATTTAATGCTGTTCTTTGCAATATAATGAAGCACTTTGATAAAATTTTCCTGTAATTGTAATGTCTTCTGCTGGTAAACCACTTGAGTGGCAATTTTATTTATGCCTACTATACTACAGAATTGGTAATTGTTTTCTTCTGCAAAAGGCCTAACGTATGTTTACCTACGACCACCGTAACCTGCCCCTGCAGATGAGCACCCCGCAGGGTATGGTAAAATACCGTTACGATGAGAGTGGTAACCGCATAGAAAAAATAAAAGGCGGTGTAACGGAGCGGTACATCCGCGACCATACCGGCCGCGAGATGGCACTGCACAGCAGTACCGAGGGTTACAAGTATTTTAACCTGTTTGGCACAGTCAGCATTGGCCGGGTGGATGTTGGCAGCCGTGATGCTATATGGATAGACCCTGAAACCAATGAGGAAATAATGGTAAAGCTGCGGGTGGACAACCGCCGCTACTACGTGCAGGACTCCCAAAGGGACAAGCATTTGGGCAGCAACCGTGTAACCATAGACACAACGGGTACAGTACTCAACGCGCAGGACTATTACGCCTTTGGCGAAATACTAAGGAGTTATAACAACAGCTCGCCAAACGAGAGGTATTACTTCACGGGAAAAGAACGTGATACAGAGACCAACCTCGATTACTTTGGCGCGCGGTATTACGACAGCGAACTTGGCCGGTGGCTAAATGTTGACCCGCTTGCGGACAAGTACCCTGAATGGAGCGGATATAATTATTGTATGAATAATCCGGTGAATGTGATAGACCCGGATGGCAGAGACTCTGTTAGTGCGAAGGCCTCAAATGCTGCTAAGGGAGCAAAAACCGGGAATAACCAAGAATATAAAGTTCGAAAAGCCAAGGGAGGCTCAACAACGGTGGAAATAGCAAATACAAAAAGCGGAAGAGTAAAAAATGGTAAACCCGTAGGGGAACCTGCAGTGAGAGTGGATGGGGCACATGGTTACGTAAAAAATCCTCATTTGAATGTTAATATACCGGGTCAGATTGACCCACATACTCCGTTGTCAACCCCAGCTTTCGAATCCCTCTCAAAAACAGGGAGATTTATCGATGGGGCTTCGAAAGTTGCAACTCCAATTGCAGTTGCAATAGACGCGTATAGAATTGGTTCTGCTTTGCAAATGGATGGAGGCCAAGCTGGTGCTAATACAATTAGTACAGTTGGTAGTGTCGCTGGTGGATGGGCAGGTGCAGTTGCTGGCGCAGGAACGGGTGCCGAACTTGGAGCAGCAATAGGTACAGGCTTATGTCCCGGAGTGGGCACTGCAGTCGGGGGTGTTGTTGGTGGATTAGTCGGGGGCTTTGCTGGAGCGTATGCAGGCAGCAACTTAGGCGAAAGAATTGCAAATGATTTAATGGAGCCATAAAGTTATGAAATTACATAAAATATCCGGTTTTTGTTTCTCTGTTTTACCCCCATGGGAATTAAAAGAAGTTGAAACATTAAAAAGTTTAATACAGATTTCATGTAAGTTCCTTTTGCTTGACAAATCAATTTGTCTTGTAGTAAAAGAGCCACATAAATTATCCCTGGGGTTTGATTTCGGTATACAGATAGCCGATAAAAAAAGTAAGCTTCTTTGTACCTATATAGAAAGTGTTAAGTTTGAACAGCTCATAGAATTAATCTCAGAAAATGAAGAGTTTATCGACGGTACGATGCGGTTTTTAATTTTTAATAATCAATATGAATTTAAGAAAGAAAACGTTGATCAATATTTGAATGTACTATTTGCCCCTGAACTAGTAAATTACAAGTCTATTTTTGTTGATCACGATGCAAACAGCTTTTACTTGTACAATTTTTCAAGAGATGAAATTCTCGAATTGTTAGCGAATGCTGGTAAAGAATATACTGAAAAGTATGGTCAATATATTTAATTATTGTTTCGATTTTGCACCCCGTAGGGTATGGTAAAATACCGGTATGATGAGGGCGGTAACCGCATAGAAAAAATAAAAGGCGGTGTAACGGAGCGGTACATCCGCGACCATACCGGCCGCGAGATGGCACTGCACAGCAGTACCGAGGGTTACGAGTATTTTAACCTGTTTGGCAACGGCAGCATTGGACGGGTGGATGTTGGCAGCCGTGATGCTATATGGATAGACCCTGAAACCAATGAAGAAATAATGGTAAAGCTGCGCGTGGACAGCCGCCGCTACTACGTGCAAGACCATTTGGGCAGCAACCGTGTAACCATAGACACAACGGGTACAGTTCTCAACGCGCAGGATTATTATGCCTTTGGCGAAATACTAAGAAGTTATAACAACAGTTCACCAAACGAGCGGTACGACTTTACGGGCAAAGAGCGCGACACCGAAAGCGGTTTAAACTACCACGGCGCGCGGTATTACGACAGCGAACTTGGCCGGTGGCTAAATGTTGACCCGCTTGCAGACAAGTACCCGGGTTGGAGCTCTTATAATTATTGTTTAAACAACCCAGTAAACTCTATTGACCCGGATGGAATGCTAGTCGCAAAACCAAACAATAGCCATATAACAGCAGCTATAAGATTGGCATATCGCACCTCATCAACATATCGAGAGGGGCATAATGCAGTACTAAATAATTCTAACCAGCTTTGGACATTCAAATCAGGAAATAGTTTAAGAAGCCGGGCAACAACACATTCCGTGTACACCCCATCGGGAAGAGCCGTGACAACTACAAGTATAAGTCTTAAGCAAGGAGATGGAGTATTTCCTACAAGTGGATCCAAAGCAGTTAAAACAATGGCAAATGAAGTTACCCATGCAAACAAGCAAAGTAAATTAAAAAATTCGGATGAACAAAAACAATTCTATTCGACTGATGGCGGGAAAGGTATTGCTCAAGGAACTGGAACATGTACGGAGGAGGCACTTAATAATGAAAACCAAGCCGGCGAGGAGTATTACACAGATACGGATGAGGACACAAAATATCAAGAAATATCGGATGATGAGCTTGATAGTGTAATTTTCTCTTCTGGATCTGATACGAACAGTTATTACAATGAAGTAAATAACGAAAAGGAAGATGACGGACTATTACTTGAATTATACGAAATTAATGAGGATGCACTTGTTTACGCTAATTTTAAAATCAAATGTAGCCATCCAATAACTGGAAGAATACAAGACTACGATGTTTCAACTAATCTTCTTGCGTTCAGTATTGATAATGGGTATGCAGAAAACGAGGTTTTTCTAGTAACGCTTGAAGAAGCCTCCTGAACACCGCATAAGCTCTTAAATTACTTATAGTTATGCCCGGCTACCACCCGCCTTTTCAGGTGGAGCTTCCATAAAAAAGAGGGCAGCACGGCATTGCATTCCCCACCTGATGATGGTGGTTATATAAAAATTCTGTGTAAAGTATTTGTGCTCCTGGAATGATATACCCCGCGCCACCGTAGCATGCCAGCCAAGTGGGCATGGCTTGAAAGCACAGCAATTAATAGAATACCTGCGTGATTGGTTGTTAAAAATGCGATTGACTGAATTGCCCTGTGGATGAGGACTACTTTATTGCTTAAGAAGGCGAATCCCGAACAAAAGAACAAATTATCACGTAACCGAAAATTGTTTTTTAGCAGTTATATTAATTTGTGTATGTTTAAAGTCCTTATTTCACAATTTATATGATTAGTATGGCACTTTCTGAACAAATTCTCGCGTTAGCGAAGCAGTACAGCGGTTATACCGCGCAAAACCTTTCTAAAATGATACACGCCAAATCTTTGAGCACTCAAGAAAAAGAAGTAACGGAAGTTATCATTGCGCAAATGAAAGAAGCAGGCTTTGATGAAGCCCGTATCGACGGCCTTGGCAATGTTATAGGCAGGATCGGTAACGGAAAAAAAATCATAGTCATCGACGGCCACATCGATACCGTTGATACCGGCAACCTGAACAATTGGGATAAAGACCCATTCAGCGGTGAGATTAGCGGAGGTTTTGTGTATGGCAGAGGTACTGTTGATCAGAAGTCCGGTGTTGCAGCGTTTATTACCGCCGGGCGTATATTAAAAGAAACGAATCTTTTAAATGATGTTACCGTGTATTTTACCGGTACCGTTATGGAAGAGGATTGCGACGGCCTGTGCTGGAAATATCTTGTTGAAGAAGAAAAAATCCGTCCCGATTTTGCCATTATTACTGAACCGACCGATTGTAAAGTTTATCGCGGTCACCGCGGGCGCATGGAAATAGAGGTATCGTTCCACGGTGTATCTTCACATGGTTCAGCCCCTGAGCGTGGTGTTAACGCTATCTACATGGCTTCAAAAGCCGCTCTTGCTATCGAACAGTTAAACGAGCGTTTGATGTTTGACCCGTTCCTCGGCAAAGGCACGGTAACGGTTACCGAAATGGTTTCCTCGAGCCCTTCATTATGTGCTGTCTCCGACTTTTGCAAAATTCACCTTGACCGCCGCCTGACCTGGGGTGAGGACAAAGCACTCGCCGTATCTCAGATTGAAGAAATTGTGAAAGAGTTTGGAGCTAAAGTAGAAGTGCTAAACTACAGCGAAAAAGGATTTACCGGAACTGAATACGGTATGGAAAAATATTTCCCAACCTGGAAACTTGCAGAAGATACCCCTATTGTGCAAACCGGCATTAAAACATATACCGATTTATTCGGCACCGCCCCGGTTGTTGACAAATGGACTTTTTCGACAAACGGTATTATGATTAATGGTGTGTATAAGATACCCGCGATAGGCTTTGGTCCCGGTAACGAAGCTCTTGCACATGCACCAAACGAAAAAGTACCGGTTGATGACCTTGTTAAGGCATCTGCATTTTACGCATATTTTTGTCACATAATATAACAGAGAAGAGGACACGATGGTATCCAATCTTAAAGGCAGACATTTTATTACAGAGGACACCTGGACCAAACAGGAGCTTGACACCGTTTTCGAAACCGCGTTCGATTTGAAACGTAAATTCGCGCTTGGTGAATCAACAAGATATTTACAGGATAAAACGTTGTTCATGATGTTTTTTGAACAATCAACCCGCACCCGCAATAGTATGGAAGCGGGCATGACGCAGCTTGGCGGCCACGCGCACGATTTAACCCCGGATAAAATGCAGATTTCACACGGTGAAGTACCGAAAGATACTGCGATAATCCTTTCGCGTATGGGGCATGGTATTGCCTGCCGTAATTGTTTTTATGGCACCGGTTTAAAATATATCGAAGAAATGGCAAAGTACTCAACCCGTCCGGTTATGTCGCTACAGGATGATATGTATCACCCGTTCCAGGGACTTGCAGACTTGATGACCATTTTTGAACATTGTGGAAAAAATACAAAAAACCTGAAGGTAACCGTAAGTTGGGCGTATGCCGAATCCCATTCAAAACCGCTTTCGGTTCCGCAGACACAAATTATGTTGTTTCCCCGTTATGGAATAGACGTTACCGTTGCCCATCCGAAAGAGTTTCCGCTGAGCAAACACATTGTTGAAAAAGCACAATTAAATGCACAAAAGGGCGGTGGCAGCTTGAAATTTACTGACAATATGGATGAGGCTTTCGAAGGCGCGCATATTGTTATCCCTAAAAACTGGGGCGGATTCGGTTTCTATGGCGAAGAAACCTACCTTGCAAACGAAGATGCGTGCAAAGCCGAAATGAAACAGAACATTGCAAAATACAAAGATTGGATTTGTGATGACAGGCGCATTAAATTAGCAGATAAAAACGTTAAATTAATGCACGCTTTACCGGCAGACCGCAACAAAGAAGTAACCGATGAAATTTTGGATAACCCTGAAATTTCAATCGTGTTTGACGAAGCTGAAAACAGGCTGCACACGGCAAAAGCAATCATGTCTTTAACCATGTAATTTTATTGATGGGGCTATAGCTCAATTGGGAGAGCGCCTCGTTCGCAACGAGGAGGTTGGCGGTTCGATCCCGCTTAGCTCCACTCTAAAGCAAAAGGCGGCCTATGTATTTGGGGCGCCTTTTTCCGTTGCAATAGAAATGTTACTTTCGATAATACGGAAATAACATTTCCGCTATGCCGCGCTCTGTTTTCTTCTGTTTAATTGTATTAGCTCCAATTGTATAAGCATAAAGTGCCGATGGCACAAACGTCAAATGGATGCCATTATAAATAACTGTTCCGTCTTTATCGTATGTTGTTACCAGCGCAGAGTTTAAATTGTTCTTTTGACAGAACTGCAAAAGGCTTTTTAATTCCGAGGGCTTTTCATAATACCGGTTGCTCCATTTTATTTCAAGCGCCCAGAGGGGTTTGAGCTTTTTTTCATCCAGGCCAACCATATCCACTTCTCCTTGGACCCGTCCTGTATTCCAACGGGCATACCAGGGAGTAAACCAGTCCCGGTGAAACCATTGGGCATATATCGCGGTCTCTACCATATTACCGAAAAAGTCATCTGCTGCGAGCAGGGGCGAGAATAGTGCACTTCTTAATGAGGGATTGGTTAAATAGATTTTGTAAAAGGTTGCCCTGTTAAATCTTTTTGCTGAATCATCCACCCGGTGAATTACTTTTATTAAAAAAGCCGCCTCGAGATACTCCAAATATTTTTTTAGCAAATTCTTTTCAACGCCGCTTGATGAGGATAAAGCATCTAAAGAAAACTCGTTACCGCTATAGTAAGCGATATAAGTAAAAAACGAATTAAGCTCCTGCACATCCCGGATACCGTAAAGGCTCGGCAAATCGCGAAGTAAAACTTTATCAATTATATCGTTTTTAATATACCTTCCCGGGTTTGCCTGAATTTTTTCAGATAGTGCGACCTCGGGATAACCGCCGAAATTAATGTAACCGGAAAAATGCTTGTTCAATTCACGCAGATTCACCGCGGTAAAGTCCACTGTTTCAACTTCAGTCCATTCAGGATATTTTGGCAGTACTAAATTTTGGGCTTTAATTAAGTGAATATACTCGTAAAATGTCAAAGGGGGCAAAAGGAATTCGGTAAATCTGCCGGCACCGCTTTCAGAGCTTTTAAGTCGCAAAGCTGCTGATGCAGAACCCGAGACAATAAACTTCGTCTGGGGATAGCTGTCAACTAAAACCTTAAGATGAATTGCCCAATCTTTAAGGTACTGAATTTCATCAAAAAACACGTACCATCCTTTGTGGTTGCCTGATCCAACTGCCTTCCGGGCTAATGAAAAAAGCTGCTCCAAGCTGGTGTTTAAATAAATCGGGTTATCGATGCTGATAAAACAAATCTTCTTTTTATCGATGCCGCTTTTTATTAGTTCCTCAATCGCATGATGCATCATAACAGTTTTGCCAACTCTTCGGGGACCCATAAGGACTACGGCCCGCTTAATATCGAGCTCCTGTATTAAAGGAAAGAAAAGGTCAAAATACAAGCGTTTTTGTAGTTCGCTCATATCCTCGTCAATTAAGCCGGATATCCACCATGGGTTTTCAAACCGCAGCCTGTCTAAAAGCTGCTCGCTGCCAATAGCCGAAAAATTGGAGTGTTTTTTCATATTTCAAAATATTTGCATGAATAATATAGTTTAATCTATCTTATTCGTGCAAAATAGCAGAAATAATATAATTTTGCAATTTTTTTGTCTTATTCCTGCAATTATTCAGAAACTGAAGCTAAGCCTCGCTCTGTTTATCTCCGGTAAGTGGAATGCTCACGATAAATTCTGTGCCGCGGCGCGGGGTGCTGTTAATATCAAGCAGCCCGTTATTTACTTTAATAAACTCCCGGCAAACAGTTAGCCCTATACCCGACCCTTTTTCATTTTGTGTCCCAAGAGTTGAGGTAATATCTCCACCATTAAGAATGCTCTGTTTCAGGGTGTCATTCATACCGGTACCGCTGTCAATAACCGATAACGCGAAGAAACCGTCCACTTCAACACCGCGCAAAATAATCCGGCCATCATCTGGTGTAAATTTAATAGCATTAACAAGTAAATTACGCACGACGGTTAAAATCATATCCTTGTCTGCAAAAACAAACTTGGTCTCGGGCAACTCGGTAATAATGGCAATATTTTTTAGATTGGCCTCAAGTACAACCTGCCCAACCACATCTTTAATCTCGGGGATTAAATCAAAACTTTGTACAACGGGAATCAGCTTTCCGTTTTGCATAACCGACCACTGCGTGAGATCGTTTATAAGGGACACGAGCTTTTGGGAGGCGAACAACAGCAATGAACTAAATTCTATTAACTCCGCATCATTTGTTTCTTTCGCGCGGCTGTTAATAATTTCCGTAAACCCGAATATGCTGTTAAATGGATTTTTAAGATCATGCGCAATTATCGAGAAAAGTTTTTCCTTTGTCGCATTCGCCTCGGTAAGTTCGGCATTTCTCACTTCTGCATCTTTATTCAAACGGGTAAGCTGCCTGTTGGCATCCTCTACCCTTTTGGTTAATAAATTAAGCCTGTGGTAAAAGGCAATAGAAAGCAATAACAGTATTGTAATAACCACTATAATAACAAGATATGCCGTGTTTAAACTTGACTGCACGTTGATAGCTTTTTTTTGCAGTTCGTTTGATCTTTGCAAGTGTTGGCGCTCCTCTTCAGAGCTTCGGATAATCTGCCTGGTATTACTTTCGTTTATTGAAGAAATGACTATCTCGTTGATTACCGAATCTTTATAAGTTAAATACATTTCTAAATAGTATAGAGCCTTATCCGGATGATTTTGCTGTTTATACAACAACGAGAACTGCTTGTAAATATTCCGGAGAATAACCCGGTAATCGTTTGCATCGGCAATTTTTCTGGCTGTTTCGAGATAAAACTCAGCCTTCTTTTCCCTGCCTAAAAGGAGAAGCACCTCACCTATTTTTGCACCTGCCGCGGCGATATTAAAATTATCGGCCTCTTTTTTCGCGTTCTCGAAAGACTTCATAAAATGGTCAAGCGCTTTATCATTATCCCCCGACAACTGATAAATCCGGCCGAATTGTAAATACACTCCGGTAAGGTTATCAACCGCATTCAAACTACGGTAGATCATTGCTGATTTGCGTAATAAGGAATCGGCTTTTACCAATTCATTCTGTTGAATATACAAATCAGACAGCCGCTTTAAAGTATAAGCAAGAGTTATGTTGTCAGATTTTTTTTCGGCAAGTTTTAATGCCCTTTCGATATTTTGCATGGCATAATCGAAGTACCGTAATCGTTGAAATATTAACCCGAGATTATTATGAGTAACAATAATTTTAAGTGTATCGTTAAATTGTTCATGAATGGAAAGTCCTTTTGTATAGTTGTTATAGGCATCATCAAGTTTTCCCATTCGCCAGTATAAATTACCAAGGCTGTGATAAGCCCACCCGAGCATGACAGAGGCCGGAAAGCTTTGCTGCAAACTGAGATTTTCCTGCATATAAAATAACGCGGTATCAAGAATACCGTTTTTCCAATAGAAATTGCCGGCTGTGTATAGCAATTGTGAAACAAATTCCTTGTCGGCAATGGACTGGCGTTTCAGGAGCATGGGGCGCAAGGCGTTCGCGGCACTGTGGCGGTTTGCCGTTGCATTAACCACATCGGCATACATCTGTATGTATTTGCCGCTTTTTTCCGATGTATAGTTTGTCGCATTGCCAAAATAGTAACTGAACAATTCAGAGGAGATATTGAAATATTTCGATTTTTTACATTCCTCGGCATACATACCAATCAGGATGTTTTTTTCGTTACTTTCCCTTAATGTTGTAATAGCTTTTGCTGTCTGTTCAAGTAAAATTCGGGCACTGGAATTGTCTTTCTTCCTCTGATGGGTTGTTAATACGGCAATCAGCGCATTACTTTTGTCAACACCCACCGCTTGTTTCAATAATGTTTTAAGAGAATCGACACTAGCAAGTGCAAGAGTTGAATAAATGAACAGAACAAAAAATAATTTTAGCTTCACAGATATGTTTTTTTTACTTTTAATACTCTAAAGGTAACTAGAAACTCTGTTATTTCTATACGATATTGAGCTTTTTCTCTAACCGGGTAAAGGTTCCACATGTTAAAGTTACCGATTATCAATGCCACTTTGCCGATTTTGACATGTATTTTCGCGGGTTTACAACAAGCAATAAACAAAATAAAAAAGCCGCTGCCCGAAAATCAGTTGCAGGCAGCGGCTCAAAAAAAATGATTATTTTCAAAAGAACAGTTATTTAAGCAAAAACTCTTTAATAAACATAACTGTTGCATAGAATTGATAATCGCGGTTTACTTTTTTAGCAAAACCGTGGCCCTCGTCTTTTGCAAGCATATACCAGACAGGAATTTTCATTTCAATCATCTTGTTTACAATCTGGTCACCTTCAGAAGCAGGCACACGGGGGTCGTTTGCCCCCTGCACGATAAACAGCGGCTTTTTAATTTTTTCGACCGAGTTTATCGGGGCAATTTTTAACAGGTATTCCCGCATCTTGGGGTCGCGCTCATCGCCATACTCAACACGGCGCAAGTCGCGGCGGTAACCCGCTGTATTTTCAAGAAAGGTTACAAGGCTGCTTGCGCCAACGACAGAAAGGGCACAAGTAATTTTGTCGCTGTAAAAAGAAGACATTGCCAGTGTAACATTTCCACCGTAACTGCCACCGGTTACCATGATTCGGTTTCCATCTAACTCCGGCTGTTGTTTAATCCATTCAATAAGTGTCTCAACATCCTTGTAGGAATTCTCTCGTAAAAAGCCGTTATCCATTGCAAGAAAAGTTTTTCCGAAACCTGTGGAGCCCCGCACGTTCGGGTAAATAATAGCAACGCCAAGTTCATTCAAAAGATAATTATCCCTGCCTAAAAAGGTCGGACTTGCCTGTCCTTCCGGGCCGCCATGGACATCTATAATAACCGCGTGTTTACCGGAAAATTTTGCAGGCGGCATGTATAAAAATCCTGAAAGCGCGAGTCCGTCGAAACCTTTCCATCTGACAACTTTGGCCTCTGAAAGGGCTGCCGTGTTAATACCCGCGGTCTCACTTTCTGTCCAACGGGTAAATGTTTTCTTCTTAATGTTAATTGTATAAGCATCAAATTGCGAGCGGGCCGAACCATAGGTAAGCCCGATATCTTCATTGTTATGATGCCACGCATAACCGCCAATAATGCCTACGGGAATTTTGGGAAGTTCTATATATTTATTCGTCTTAAGATTCAATAAGTGCATGGCAGATACACCTTCTTCGTTAGAAGTAAAAAGGAGCATCTCTTTGTTCTTACTAAGTGAAAACCCGGAGACATCCCATTTGATATCTGCGGCAAGCCAGTTAACTTTCAAATTTTCAAGATTCATATAACCTAAACGGTAGAATTCATTATCTTTATCGGTAGTGAGATAAATGCCTTTCCCGGTTTTATCAAATTCAGCTCCTCCGTATGCTACCTGTCCTTTTTCAGGTTTCGGGGTAAGGAGTTTTTTCTCACCTGTTGCTATCGTAAACAACCATATATAACTTTCATTCGCGGAGATACCTTCCTCGATCAGTAATTGTTTATCATCGGGAGACCAATCCATAACACCCCAACCACCGCCTTTGTTTTCCAGCAGTAGTTTTGCACCTTCGGGATGTAAAGGATCCATAATATAAAAATCCACATCATTACCATTCCGTTTATTTGATGCAAATAGTGCTCTGTCGCCTTTGTTCGAAAAACCCATCAAACTGTTACGCGATTTTCCATCAGTCAGCATGCTAACCTTTGCATCAGCAACATCAAAGCGGAAAAGCTGCCAGTTCTCGTTACCGCCGATATCCTTGCCGAAAATAAAATACTTGCCCTCTTTTGGCTCATAAGCAGCCCATCTTACGGGCTCTTTGAAAAATGTTAATTGTTTCCTGTCCCCTCCGGGAAATGCAACTTGATGAATCTGCGCTACTTCGCCAAAGCGGGTCGCGATCAACATTTCTTTTTTTACCGGGTGCCACTGTGTAAATGAAGCCGAACGGAATTCGGTATAACGCCCAACTTCTGCTGCCAATCCTGCAGGTATTTGTGGAACGCCTTTTAAAACCATGTTGTCGGGTACCGGAAGGTTCTGTGGGCGGGCTGAAGTAAATATCAGAAGTAAAAGAAAAAAGAATTTTTTCATATGTTTCTCTGTTTTTGTTAGTAGGGTGTTGCTCAGTGTAACTTATGGAATTACTATTGAAAAAATACAAAATACCAGCTTTTATCAAAACCATTCATCCTGTTCTTATTACCGCTTATAAAGAAAACTGGCAGATTATCCGGAAAACTGATGAAGCAAGTTGAAAATAAATCTTGGGGATAGGCAATCAACATCCCGGCAATTTTGCAATAGGTTGTTAAGTGTAAAGGAATATTTCACAATCAGACTCCTGTTTGCTATATTAGATATATGTTTTTAGCAAGCAGTAGTTGTAATAGAATTTAATAATTAAGTATTGGTAAAATGCCCGTTAGAATAGTAAAACGCAATTCCAAGAGTGCCCCATCAAGCAAAAAAATCCAACAAAATGGATTTGAATCGCGCGACCTTATAGTCGGTAAAGTGGAGTATGTTCGCGATGTTACCGCGGTTGGTTTGCCACACAAGCGCGATATTATTATCTGGCTCCCCCCAACATATAGTTTGGATACAGGGAAAACTTATCCTGTTTTATACATGCATGACGGGCAAAACATCATGGATCCACGCACTTCTTATGCCGGAGCCGACTGGCGGGTTGATGAGTGGGCTGATAGACTGATTGCAGAAGCCAAAATGGAAGAAATTATTATTGTCGGTATAAATAATACTCCCGACAGGCTTTATGAATATAGCGATTGCCAGACAGGAATGTATTACCGCAATTTCCTGACCCGTGAGCTGAAACCTTTTATAGACAGCAGGTACCGTACCAAACCCGAAAAAGAAAATACCGCTATCATGGGTTCTTCGATGGGTGGTTTGTGTTCACTGCTAACAGTTTGGAAACATGGTGATGTTTTCGGAAAAGCGGGATGCCTTTCCAGTTCCTTTTATTTCAGTAATGATAAATCATTCAAGATGGTACTTTTTGCAGAGGATCACCCCCGTGTGACATTTTATATCGACAGCGGGGAAGACGGTAAAAAAGATGCACAAAAAATGTTTACGCTGCTTTCGCAAAAAGGATATATCATTGGAGAAGACATCGATTATTACTATGCCCGGGGCGCACAGCACACAGAATCTGCATGGGCTAACCGTTTGGAGCGCCCCTTAACATTCCTTTTTCCGTACAAGAAATAGGAATCCCGGATTGAGTTTAAGCCATGCATTGTTTAACTCTATGCATTTTATTTTTAAATAGTATTTCCATAAGAGAGGTTATATGGCACACGAAGAAGAAGGCTTCATTAAAAGACTAACTACCGATTATATAAAACTTATCGGCATTGGATTAATTGTTATCATTGCCGTTACCATTATTGCACGTGCTTTTGTTAACCGCAATAAGGCGCAAGAGCTTATCAGCGTAACCGGTATCGGAACGGTTAATTTCGAAGCTGATCTGGCAGTGTGCTCGGGGGATTTTAGAAGGGTTGATATGAACCTGCAAAACGCTTACAAACTGCTTAATGAGGACAGAAAAGTTGTTGAGGATTATCTTAAGAAAAAAGGCGTTGATAATAAAGAAATTACCTTTTCATCAATAAGTATCAATAAAGAGTTTCAGCACATTAAAGAAAACAACACCGAGCGGGATGTGTTTTCGGGGTTTCAGCTTTCTCAAAGTGTCCGCATAGAATCAAAAAACGTGGACAGAGTAGAAACCGTTGCACGCGAGATAACGGAAATTATTAATCGTGGTGTCGAGTTCTATTCTATGCCCCCTTCATACTTTTACACCAAACTTGACGAAGTAAAACTTTCCGTTATTTCCGAAGCAACAAAAAATGCAAGAATGCGGGCTGAGAGTATTGCCAAAAATTCCAACGGCGGTCTTGGCGACTTGAAGAATGCCACTCTGGGCGTATTCCAGATTACCGCGCAAAACTCAGACGAAAGCCTTTCATGGAGCGGCAGCTATAATACCGGTTCTAAAAAGAAAACTGCGACAACCACTGTGCGGTTGCAATATTCTGTCGATTAATTCAGAATTCTGAGTTTCGGCATGTCCGGAAAAAATGCTTTTTTGTCGTGGTGGCATATCAGTACTGTGCTGTTGGCATTTACTGTATCACTGTGTTTCTACCTGCAATTACCGGCAACCATACCTGTGCATTTCGATGCATCAGGGACACCTGATAGTTGGGCAAAAAGTTCAGTTTTCTCGTGGTTTCTCCTTAATGCAATCAGTTGGGTTCTCGTTCTGCTATTTTACGGAGTATCACGATTCATAAGGAAAAAGCCACATCTCATTAATATACCACACCGGGAGATGCTATTGGCGCTCCCCCTGCAAAAAAGAGAGCCTGTTTTCTTGGCACTTGATACTATGTCTGCACAAATCTCGTGTACCTTGCAGGTGTTATTCATTACAATTCAGTGGGGAAGTTTTCAGGTTGCCTCGGGAGCCGTTAAAGCTTTACCCGCGCCTGTTCTGCATGCAATTTTTGGCAGTTCAACGGTTACTTTAATTATTGTTGTTTTGCAGTTAAACAAAATCGAAATTGCTATAAAAAAAGCATCCGCTTAAACCGGAAATGGGAAGTAATCAGTCAACACGATTAGATTCATTTGCCTGCTACTAAAGTGGGGTGACACCATTAAAATAGTTTGCCGAAAAAAATCTATCATCTTGCCTGCCAAAGAAGGTAATGGTGATATGATAATTCCCATCTAAACGGCAAACTACCTTTTTACCGCCACACCTTACACAATGTTCTTAAATTTGATGGCAAATTTTAATCCATTCAGGCAGGATTTAGAAATTGGATAAACCCGGTCAATGCGGATTTTTTTCAGCCACGTGGATAGGGACAATTTATTTGGAAACCAAATTTAGTGATAGCGTTTTGAGCCTCAAAATTCAAATAACTTTAGTTCGATTGAGCAGTTGAGCCGTTCCACTCCGCAAAATACTGATGGAATAGAGCAATTACCAACATACTATGAGGCGGAATATTGATTCTCTCCAGAAAATTCTTGTCATGCACCACTACTTCTGTCATCGGTATAAACCCCCCGATATATTGCACGGCATCAATTTACCTGTGTACTTTTAAACCGCCTTTTTTCCTCCCGTCATCCTTGGTATTTCTCCCCACCCCTTTAAGTATATTGCTAAACAACCCAATTGTTGTCGAATCGATAATCACGAGCTCTTTTATCGTTAGATCATTGATCCGGCTGGCCGACCTCTCTGCTGCATGGCCGGCAAAAAATCCTTATACTGTTCCACCAAGAGAAAATAGAGTTCTTAAAAAACGTATTAACACGATTCTTTAACCCGTCACCCGCGATACTCTTGGCATGGGCTTGATCTAATCTAATTGGTTAAGTTTTCCGCTCAATCCTTTCATCCCCTCGCACATTTGGCCCATAGAATCGCACCTGCTTAGTATTCCGAACAGCATAGTAAAAAACGAACCCAGCTCTTAAATGCCTGATAATAACGGTCATTGTCCTTCTTCTGGACTAATGCGGAAAATTTGATCTTGTCAACTAGATTTAACATTTGTCCTAATATCGTCTGACCGACTAATTTGATTTCCGTATCTTTGAGCATGTCGTTTCCTATGTTGTTTTGTCACACAAATTTACGACATCCGGGAGTCGTTTTTGCGGCTCCCGTGGTTTTATTTTTCTCGGTCAGTAGTGATATATTAACCCTATCTAAGTAACAGCATTTTCTTTGTTGCAGTCTGGATGCCGATAGTAACTCTGTAAAAATAAATTCCGGATGCAAAACCTTGCATATTCAGTGCAACCGTGTATGTGCCCGGCTGCTGCTCTGTGTTAATAACGGTTTTTACCAACTGACCGAGCGTATTAAACACTTGAATGTTTACCATTGATCTTTGCGGTACTGCATACCTGACCGTTGTCGAGGGATTAAACGGGTTAGGATAATTTTGGGATACTGCATAGAATACAGGCCCCTGCTCACTTTTAACATCCAACGTAAGCCCGCTAATACGAAGTGTATCGTAGAATGATAAACCTTTATTTGTACAAAAGTATAGTGTGTCTCCACCCTGGGGAATATAACTGTTTTGACTGCCGGTAAAGCGGATTACCCACGCGAGATTTTTACCCTGTGCATCGCTCAAAGCCAGCGCATCATTTGCCGAAAGGGTGTCGGATGAAAATAACGATGAAGAGATATGGGCAAATTTTATCCGTTCCGGCACCCCGCTTGTTATATCGTATACCCTAAAATTAAGGTTGGTGTAAACAGGATAATGGCTGCCCAGCAAATTGTCCAGATCGTTAGACGTTTCGTTATAAGAATTGGAGAAAACAACCGCGTAGTCTCTTGGACTTTTTAATACTTTCACACCTGTAACAGTTAAAGGTGAAAAATTTATTAAAGGTAAGGAGTTTGCATTGTTAATATGCCATTTGCTTTTCGCGGTATCTTTGCTTGTAAAGAAATCATTTGCCTGAAAATATATCCCATCAAACATTTCCGACTCGTAACCAGCTCTTAAAGTCTTATTCCTTAATAAATAACTAAGCCCATCATCGCTCCAGACCGAATAGAATTTCTCAACTCCGGGATTCGTAGTATCATCAAATGTAATAGTATAACTATGACTGTTTATGAGGTTTTTGTCTCCAATACGGACAAGAACTTGCGCGGAAGTATGACCGCTAATAAATGAATAATTGTTAGTGGATATATAACCCGTTGTTGTCTGTTTGATAAACTCTGCTGATGCATACGTGATTGTATTCTGGCCGTCGGAAATTACCGCTTGCAGCGAGAGATGATTAGTATTTGGCGCCCTGCAAAGATTTATTGGTATTATTTGGTCTAGTGTATCTGACGGTAGATTTTTCTCAAGAATTACTGCAGAATTTACTGTTTCATTATCCACGGAATACAGCTTTAAATTGATAATACTATTTTCCGGATCCGCTGCTGAAATGTTAAGTTGATATATTGAATCGTTTATTGTTTGGTTCTGAAAAATATTATTAAAGGATAAAAATGGTGCTGCATTGTAAGCGTTATTTATTGTAAACTTGTTGCTTTGAGCAATAGCAACCTTGTTTCCATCCGTATCTTTAAGCAAAATTCGCAACATCCCGAACTTGCTATCGGCATAGGTTAGAGTATTCCAGAAAAAACTGCCGGAATTAGATATGCCGACGGCTACCCGTGTCCAAGTTGAGCCTTTATCTGCCGAATAGTCTATATCGACAGTGCCTTGATTTAAAGAGGATGACTGCCATTGAATAGTTGATGTTCCGGAAAGCTGAGGATTATTCATATGCGAGTTGAAAGATAATCTGGCAGCGTTAAGGGCTCTGTTAAAATTATTAAAGTATAACGCCGAAGCGTTCATGATATTGCTGTATATTTCATCTTTATTGTAGCCAAAAGCTAAAACCGAGGAAATGCGTTTAACCGCTCCGGGGGCTAATGAAAATGAATGCGTGCCATACAAATTATCACAATCCGCACCGCTGCTGACCAAAGGAATAGAATCGTTTCCATAGGTTGTATTAGCGGGAATAACGCGGGTGCCCGGAATTATCCGCTGCCACATACTCTCATCATCACCCATGCGGATATTTCCGGAAGGCATAAATGCGTAAAAACTTCCAATCTTTTGTTGCCCGGGGCTTTCAATGAAGGTGTTTCCGTACTTACCCACCGGGCCAATCCAAGTAGGATTTGAGGAGGGATTAATCCAGTTGTCAAAATCTCCGGTGATCACCAGATCATCTTTGGGATAAAGAGCAACGTAGTCATCATTCCACTCATTGCCTGCTATTCCTATATAGGAGCCGTTTAATTCACCGAGAACCATCTTGTTATACGTGTACTTGCTATTGTTTTTAATTTCGTAAACAAAAATAAGGGCATCAGCTAATTCAGGAAGGGATGATTGTATAACCCTCACTTTAACTTCCAAACCATACCCTTTACGCGATGGGTTGGTAGAATCAGGGAGGAATCCATACCGTTTGAAATATGTTCTTTCATTAGCATCGTCAACCACGAACAATGCTTCCCGGCCGGGAATAAATACATTTGCGCCAAGCAGGCCGTTCCAAGTATTTGCCGGATACTCCGGGTGGTCCGGCCACGATGCCGGCCATGTTGTCGGGTCATCACTAAGGGCAATGCCCTTGTCCAATTGCACAGGATTATTGTATCCGGGGAGCGGCTCAAAACCACTGAAATAACCATCGACATCCTTCCCGCCACCGGGTCTTGAAACAGCAGTAATAACAACGCCATGCAATGTATCAAGTGTTCCATTGCCATCATAGTCTTTTATAGGTAATTCCAGCCCGATTACAAAGCTTAAATCGCCAATATATCCGTTGTTGGGTTGATGCCATGCTCCACGAGGGTTGTGACCAAGAGATGGTTGTGAAAAAACTCCATAGTTCGAAAACACAGAACTGATGCTATAACCGTTAAGGATTCCGTATGCACGGTACACGCTGGAACTTTGCGCAAACAGAGTGAGCGGGAATAAAAGCATTAGAGACGTCTTTAATACTGTATTCATATAACCACCGATAATTAAAAAAATGGAAATTTATAGTGATGGGGAGCCGGGTAAACTCGGCTGGCAGGAGCAAAAAGAATTGTAAGTAAATCGAATGGCAAAACAATTTTCATACAAATATATATATGGTATCCTGTTTGGAAAAATTGTCCGGTGCACTAATTTTGCCACCGCACTACCTAAATGAGCACGGGAACAAAACGAATTACAATATAAAACTACAAAAAAAGAGGATATATGCCAAGACCCTCAGGCGGTGGACATCTCAGTGGGAATGGTAAAACAGTTGGGTTCACCTGAAAAATCGTTGGGATTCTCTTAAACAATATCTAAAATAGATAGTTATAAAAATTTAGCTCTGCTGGAGCTGCAATGTATTTTTTGTTTCTATTTCCTATGCCTTTGGCGTAGCTATTCCAACCCTTGACGGGCTTCCGGATTTTCACTTATCATGGCAACATATTCATACATCGAGTTTCTGAAGCCGGGAAGTACCGAAATAGCAAGAGCCACGTGCTACCATTTAACGTTTGAGTACCACCGGAACTCTGACCGGACACCATAAATTTGGAAGCAATAG
>JACPGF010000436.1 GCA_016182615.1 Ignavibacteriales bacterium | reverse complement strand
GTGATGTTGCTGTTGGTATGGAAAGGCTGGCCTCCATATTAGCTAGAATCTTGGCTGGGCTGCCCGTAAGTATTTTAACTTCATCTTCTTGTAATTGCTGCACCGGGGCAATAGCATTTTTAGGCTTTTGCACAGATGGCTGAGTTGTTACCGGGGTGGGTTGTGGCCCATCGAAGTATTCCTGCCATTGCCGGGATATTTCTTCGGGGTGCTGTTGATATTGTTGCGAGAGATACTCAACAAACCAACTATTTGAACCAAATTCATTCGGATTAATTTCTTTATTGCCGCTCATATTTTAATAATTGCACTTAATACTTAGATAGTTATTCGGCCAGATGCCGTTTGTTATATAATATGAAACAAAATGAATTGTATTTTTGTTTCACATAAAATAGATATAACTTCCGGCACAGACACGGATATTTTAAAATTTTATTAGTTAGTAACACATGAATGATCACGATTTTAATATAGCGAATTTGCGCAAGAATTATGAATTAAAGGCGCTTTCAGAATCAGAAATTTCCGAAAACCCATTTGCCCAGTTTGCAATCTGGTTTAACGAGGCAATAGAATGCCTGATAGACGAGCCTAATGCAATGGCGCTTGCAACAGTTGGTTCCGACGGATTCCCGCATAACCGAATCGTCTTGTTAAAGGGGTTCAGCAGCGAGGGATTATCGTTTTTTACAAACTATAACAGCCTAAAAGGACAGAACCTTGAGCATAACAATAAAGCGGCAGTGTTATTCTTTTACAAAGAAATGGAGCGGCAGATTCGAATATCGGGTACGGTACAAAAAATAAGCGAAGCCAATTCTGAAGAATATTTCGCGTCACGTCCCAAAGACAGCCGGATAGCGGCATGGGTATCTGAGCAAAGTTCCATTATCCCCGGCAGGTATATTCTTGAGGAAAGATTCAATGAATTGTCTAAAACGTACGCAACGGGTGAAGTACCCAAACCCCCGCACTGGGGCGGATATATTTTACGTCCTCAAAGTTTTGAGTTTTGGCAGGGCCGCGCTAACCGCTTGCATGACCGGCTATTGTACAGGTTGAAAGACAATATCTGGCACTGTGTCAGGCTTGCACCATAAATATTACTCTCAATTTTGTGAGTTTATCTCAATAGAGTAATTTATGCTATCACTTTTTATGAATGTCCATTGCAGTCAATATTAATTTATTCTATTGTTTTTATTGTTTCCTCTCTCCTGTATGGTTTATTTTTTTTCAGGTTTGCCCCTGAAGCACTAAGCGGGAAACGGATAAAGTTTTTCATACTAATTGCAATTCTCCTCCGTGTGATATTTGCGCTTATGCCGCCCACCGGCAGCGATGACTATCACCGCTATATTTGGGACGGCAAAGTGCAGGCACATGGCATTAACCCTTATATGTATGCTCCTAATGATAGTGCACTGGCTGATTTGCACACTGAAACACTTCCTGCTAAAATCAATTTCCCGCACATGCGGACAATTTATTTTCCGGTATCGCAATTATTTTTTCTGGCAGCTTATGGTATTGGCGGGCATTCATTTTACGGGTTAAAACTTTTGCTGTTGGTTTGTGAGTTACTAACCATTTTTTTCCTGTACCTGACGGTAAAACGGCTAAATCTGCCGCCGCCGCAGTTATTATTATATCTGCTCAGCCCGTTAGTACTATTTCAGATTCTTGGTGACGCGCATATCGATGGACTTGGAGTTATGCTTCTTGCCGGGGCATTATTTTTTTATACAGAAAAAAGACATACATACGCGGCATTATTTTTCGGGCTTTCTTTACTTGTTAAACCTGCTGCATTGCTGTTGTTACCGCTATTCTATCAGGACTTGCGAAAATCCGGTGGTTTGGCTCTGCGGTTTTGCTTTATTA
Organism: Ignavibacteriales bacterium; assembly: GCA_016182615.1. Taxonomy (GTDB): domain Bacteria; phylum Bacteroidota; class Ignavibacteria; order Ignavibacteriales; family Ignavibacteriaceae; genus JACPGF01. The sequence goes on along the minus strand of JACPGF010000436.1, from coordinate 1,400 downwards.
CCATCGGCACTGTTGCAATACTCCTAATCCCCTATTCATTATCGGCTAATATGCTTGAGGCGCTTGGCACTTTTGCAAAAAATTGGTATTTCAACAGTTCATTTTTCATGATGTTTCTTGGGGTAACCGGCAGCAGCCAGTACTCAAGATATATTTGTGCTGCTTTGTTGTTGTTGTATTTCATACTTATTTACCGGATAAAAATTCCCCTCTTTGAAAAAATGTACTTCAGTTTTCTTGGTTTGTTTCTTTTTTCGCCTGTTGTACACCCTTGGTATCTGGCGTGGCTGGCATTATTCTTAGCTCTAACGCCTAAAAAGAGCGGCATCGTGTACCTTTCCCTTGCATCATTATGCATAATTACCGTGTACAATTATCAAACATACGGGGTCTGGAAGGATTATCTGGTTGTGCTTATCATTGAATATTTGCCGGTTATTTATTTGCTCGTCACAGAATTAAAAAACAGAAGATTAATTTTGCCTGTCTGAGTATGGATGGCCCTAAACAGGGTAGAGTAGACCATTACTTCTATTGCATTTATCCGCACATGTTATTAAGATGCCGAAGATAATTTCAGTTCAATGATTAGTCAACCAATCATTTGTTATTGAAAAAAGTCAAAACCGAAAGTAAGTCATGACAATTAAGCAAAATCACGCATACAGCGGTGAATATTTAATGCAATGCCAAGCATTGCCATGTTGGCAAGTAGAGAACTACCGCCGTAACTAACAAAAGGTAATGGAATGCCAATCACAGGAATAACACCTATCGCCATGCCAATATTAATAATAAAATGCATAACATAAATGGCCAGAATTCCGATGATAACCAGCGAGTAAAACTCGTCTTTTACCATTGAAGCTATATTTAATAACCGTACAAATAACGTAATATAGAGAACGATAACAACCATACTCCCCCAAAAACCGAACTCCTCACCAATTACACAAAAAATAAAATCGGTCCATTGCTCGGGAATAAAATGCAATTGTGTCTGGTTCCCGGCCAAAAAGCCCTTGCCGAAGAAGCCGCCACTGCCGATTGCAATTTTCGCCTGCATCGAGTTGTATCCTGCACCGTGCGGGTCTGCATCGGGATTAACAAAGGTATCAATACGTTTTTTTTGATGGGGACTAAGAATGTTATATACATAATCGACAAAAAAGCCGGCAGCAAGATTCATCCCCATAAGTGAGCCCGAAAGAAAAATATCTTTACGGAAAACGAATAGTAAAGCAAGAACAATTACCAATGATGCAATAAGATAGGTAGAACCAAACAGGGCTGCTATAGCCACCATGGAGGGGCTTAGCACAAAGAAAATTCCAAAAAGGTCAATACCTTTCCAGAAAAGCATTGCCAATAGCAGGCCAAAAAATGTAAAAGAACTGCCC
>JACPGF010000451.1 GCA_016182615.1 Ignavibacteriales bacterium | reverse complement strand
TTTCCCATATATTTTTAGCCTTTCGACTCAGTTTTTTATCCTAAACTATTCACATTACTTAAAAAATATTTGTATTTTCTTTTTATGAGGAAAATTGTTTCATTCAACTATTATTTACAGTTAATTAGTAAGCATACGCACCATGAAAGTACTAAAATTTGGCGGTTCTTCCGTCGGAAAACCAAAAGTTATCAGACAGACTGCAGAAATTATCCGCAACTCCACAGATGTAAGGGCAGTTGTTCTCTCAGCATATCAGGGAATAACCGACAAACTTATAAAAATGGCCACATTTGCAGGCAACCGTGACCGCTCATACGAGGATGTGTTTAATCAAATCGCGGAAATTCATTATTCTTATCTTGACGAGCTCATTTCCGATTTCGGTTCGCCCGTATATAAACTGACAAAAGTGAATATACACGAACTGCTTCAGGAAATGAAGGAGATAGCTTATGGAATTTATTTAATCAAGGAACTTTCGCTCAAATCACTTGATTATATCATGAGCTACGGCGAACGGCTCTCATGTACAACAGTGTCGGCGTATCTTGAATTTATCGGCGTAAAATGCAGCTATCTCGATGCACGTAAAATAATTAAAACCACGGCCGATTTTAATTCAGCCGCTGTATTACGTGATGAGACGCTGCGTGCAATGCAGGGCTATTTTGCTTCGCATCCCGAGATGCAAATAGTCACCGGTTTTATCGGCTCAACACTTAATTCTGAAACAACAACGCTCGGCAGGGGCGGCTCGGACTATACCGTGTCTATTCTCGGTGTTGCACTCGATATGGAAAGTATTGAAATCTGGACGGATGTTGACGGCGTATTAACCGCTGACCCGCGCAGTGTGCCGAATGCTTTTGTGGTGGATGCACTTTCGTATGAAGAGGCGATGGAACTTTCTTATTTTGGTGCAAAAGTTATCTATGCCCCAACAATTCAGCCTGCATATGAACGGAAAATTCCAATCCATATCTTAAACACCTTCAACCCAACTGCAAAAGGAAGCCTTATTTCCGTGCAATCTTCAGATGCCCGGTATGGTATAACGGGCCTTGCAAGTATCGATGATATCGTTGTTCTCCGTGTCGAAGGCAGCGGGATGGTTGGCGTTCATGGTATCGTCTCGCGTTTATTCGATGCTCTTTCTAAAAAAAGTATTGGTATAACCCTTATTACACAGGCATCATCAGGGCATACCATCTGTATAGCGGTTAAGAAAAATTTCGCTTTGCCCGCTAAAAAGGCCATCGAAAAGGAATTTGAACTTGAAATCGAAGGGAAAAGGTTAAATCCTGTTCATTTGGATCTCGATTTGGCAAGTATCTCAGTTATTGGAGAGAACATGCGGCATAAGGCGGGTGTCAGTGGTAAAATATTTGGCGCGCTCGGCAAATATCACATAAATATTGTTGCAATTGCACAGGGTTCAAGCGAATTAAATGTTTCCTTAATTATTGAGCAGAAAGATCTGGTTAAAGCACTTAATGTTATCCACGATGAGTTCTTTTTTAACTACCGGAAAAAAGCCCACATGTATGTTATTGGTGCATCGGGTAATGTCGGGCATCATTTGATAAAAATTATAAACAATTTCCATCAGGATGATGTTGATTTTACCATAAGTGGTATCAGCAATTCGCGGACAATGATGGTCGATTATCAAGGAGTGAATCCTTCGGCTACCGAAATGAGCCGACCTGCTAACATTGATGAATTTATCCGCATGGCCGCCGATGATAAACACCCTCTTAAAATACTGGTTGATTGTTCGGCAAGCGAAGCAGTTACCGAAAAATATCCGGCTATTCTTGAAGGCGGTCTGAATCTAGTTGTCGCGAACAAAATTGCCAATACATTAGACATGAATTTTTACCGCTTGCTCAGGGAAAATGCAAAAGAGGCTAATGTTAAGTTCAAGTATGAAACGAACGTTGGAGCCGCGCTGCCGGTAATAAAAACATTGCAGCAGTTTATTAAATCAAAAGATGATGTGATAAAAATCGAGGCTGTACTTTCAGGAAGTGTTAACTATATACTTGGACTGGTGTACAATGGTATGAAATTCAAGGATGCGGTAGATGAAGCCAAAAAACTTGGCTACACGGAACCGAATCCCAATGTAGATCTTTCAGGCCTTGATGTTGCACGTAAGATATTAATCCTTGTGCGGGAACTTGGAATGGATATGGAGCTTGGGCAATTGGAAATCAAGAGCCTGATAAAAGGCGACCCCCGCACAACCGACTTGAATAACTGCAAATTACATGACATAGACAGTATGGTTGCGAAAGCCAAAACAGCGGGTAAAAAGTTGAAATTGATAGCGAGTTATGATAAAGGAAAAGCCTCTGTCAAACTGGAAGAATTGGAGCCTTCGCATCCTTTGTTCAGTATTGACGGAGCAAATAACGCGATACGGTTCTTTACCAAGCGCTATTCTACATATCCGCTTGTTATTTCAGGCCAAGGTGCCGGCGGCGAATTAACGGCGTCCGGTATCCTTGAAGACATTTTATCGATAATTAATTAGATTATTAACTTAGCAGTTGAGCTATTCTTTTAGGCTGAAGATTTTTTAAGACCTCACCCCCGGCTCCTCTCCTTGCTAAGGAGAGGGGGGGATTGAACTGCTGCATTAAAATTAAAGAAACACAATGTCACGATTTAAATATTCCTATGCCCGGGCATTCGCTCCGGCATCAGTTTCAAATGTTGGTCCCGGATTTGACGTTATCGGTTTCCCGATTGACGAACCCGGCGACTATATAGAGGCTTTCACCCGGCCTTCCAAAGGTGTAACATTGCGTATTATCGCGGGTGAAACCAATAATGTTACAGCACGTGTTGATATGAATACTGCAGGCAAAGCGGTGCTTGCTATGGAAGAAGCACTCGCATTCGAACAGGGTGTAGAGCTTGTTCTACACAAACAAATGCCAATCGGCAGCGGGTTGGGCAGCAGCGCGGCAAGTGCCGCGGCCGCCGTGTGTGCCGTCAATGCATTACTCGAGTACCCACTATCCAAACATGAACTATTACCATTTGCACTCGAGGGTGAAGCGCTGACATCGAACGGAATAAAACATGGAGATAATATTGTACCTGCCCTTCTCGGAGGCTTTTGTATCGTTCGTGATATTGAAACCTATTCTTATGTAACTCTGCCGGTCAAGGATGATTTACTTTGTTTAGTTGTACATCCTCATATTGTTATCGAAACCGCTTTCGCGAGGGGCATTCTGCCGAAAGAAATTAGTATGAAACTCGCGGTCAAGCAATCTGCAAATGCAGCCTTACTGGTTGCAGGCATTTTGACTGGTGATTATACGTTATTTAAAGAAATTGTTCATGACGAGCTTGCTGAGCCGTTCCGTAAGAAGCTTATCCCCGGTTATGAAGAAGCAAAACTGGCTTGCATGCAAAATGGTGCATTAGGATTCAGCATCTCGGGCTCGGGTCCGTCACTCTTCGCTTTTTTTGATGACCCGGCCAAAGCAGAAAAAACAAGTGTTACTTTAACCGGTGTTTTTGAAGGCCTGCAAATGGGTTATTCGGTTTATATTTCAAAGGTTAATAAACAGGGTGCAAAGGTGGTGGAAGTACGATGAAATATTATAGCACCCGTGGTAACGGAGAAAGTTTTTCATTCGGTAAAGCTGTTACAAGGGGTTTAGCGCCCGATGGCGGTTTGTTTATGCCTGAGGTATTCCCGGTAAGCAGCCTATCATTTGATGAGCTAACAACACTAACGATGCACGAAAGAATCACTCATCTTTTGTATCCTTTTGTCAAAACCGATTTTTCGCTTGTTGGTTTTTCTACTATTGTCCGGAAAGTTTTTAATTTCCCCTGTCCAACACAAATACTCGGTGATAACCTTTCTGTTCTTGAATTATTTCACGGACCGACATTAGCATTTAAGGATTTCGGAGCCCGTTTCCTTGCCAATGTACTCGCGGCTCTTCAGCAATCTGGACAAAAGCAATGCGTAATCCTTGTTGCGACTTCGGGTGATACGGGAAGTGCCGTTGCAAATGCATTCTCAGAAATCGAGGGCATTAAAACGGTTATTCTTTATCCCAAAGGTAAAGTGAGCCGCATACAGGAATTGCAGCTAACCACATTCGATAAGAACATTACCGCCTTTGAAGTACAAGGCACATTTGATGATTGCCAGACATTGGTAAAGCAGGCATTTTTAGATGCTGAAATTAACGAGCGTTATTTTTTATCTTCAGCTAATTCAATTAATATTGCCCGGTTATTACCGCAGGCTATGTATTATGTTGAATCTGCATTGTTAAGAAATGATCATGCAGAGAACACGGTATTTGTAACCCCGAGCGGCAATTTGGGTAACCTTACAGCAGGATTATTTGCAAGGAATATCTTAAATGCTCGATGGCAGTTTACCTCTGCTTTAAACAATAATTGCATGTTCGAGGAATTTCTGCAGACCGGAGTATTAAGCCCAAGGAAAAGTGTAGAGACATACTCGAACGCGATGGATGTTGGCAACCCGAGTAATCTGGAACGGATAAAATACATGTATGGTAACGCTGAGACAGTGCGGGAAATTGTTTCCGCCTATCACTGTTCCGATGAGGAAACGCTTGCATCAATACAGGAGATGTACCGCGAATATTCATATCTGGCGGATCCGCATACCGCGGTAGGGTATAATGGCGCTTGTAAAAGTATGTTAGTTCATAAAGCAAAACATCACACGGTTATTTCGACCGCGCATCCGGTAAAATTCGATGCTGTAATTGAAAAAGCTCTGGGTTTTTCACCTGAAATACCTGACCGACTAAAAGATATCCTGATGAAAAATAAACACTCTATCGAAATCTTACCCGATTATCAAATATTCAAAGAAAACCTGGTTTCGGTAATTGCATAGTATAAGTACAAAAGCCTGGAAACGTAATCTGGCAATTTTGTGGATTAGCCAGTTCTTTGTTATGGCTGGAATGAGCTCGGTTGTTCCGTTTCTTCCTCTCTTTATCCGTGAACTTGGGGTTACCAACCTGCATGAAGTTGCCGTTTGGAGCGGCTGGGCTTTTGCTGCCCCGTTTATCAGCTCGTTTCTTATTACTCCCGTGTGGGGAGCAATGGGGGACAAATACGGCCGCAAATTGATGATAGTCAGGGCAATTATCGGGTTGTCCATTTCTCTGGTTTTACTCGGTTTGTCACAGACCGTTTTTCAACTGGTTATTTTTAGGGTGTTTCAGGGATTACTGAGCGGCTTTTATCCCTCGGCCATGGCTTTAATAGCTGCTCAGGCTCCCGAAGGTAAAACGGGGCAGAGCCTTGCTCTGTTTCAATCCGCAAATATTTCCGGTCACATTATCGGACCTTTACTAGGAGGGATTTTGGCGGATGCGCTTGGATACCGGATGGTGTTTATTCTTTCCGGTGGAATTACTGCCGTACTTTCAGTATTGATAATTCTTTATATATCAGACTCGCCCAAAACTGCTGAACCTGCCGGGAATATATCTTTCACTGGTAATATTAAAGAGTTTTTTAAAACGCCAGCCTTACTTGCTGTCGGTTTATCAATCATGCTGGCAGCATTTGCAGAATCGTTCTTACGGCCGATATTTGTTTTATTTGTCGAGTCATTTCATTTGCCAACGGCAATGCTTTCAACATATACTGGTATGTTACTGAGTATTAATGGTATTAGTGCTGCATTCTCAGCTTTTTATTTTGGCCGGAAGATTACTTCTTCCACGGTAGTAAAAGGACTTGTGATTGTTTTGATTGGTACCGGTCTGATGGAGATTTTGCAAGCCGGTGTACCTAACCCGCACTACCTTTTCCCGATAAGGTTATTGCTGGGATTCTTTTATGGGTTAGTTTTTCCATACCTTTTTACACTTGTTGCTGAAAATGCGAGCAGCGGGAATAAAAGCGGAATAATGGGTATTTCATCATCGTTCCAAACGCTCGGTAATTTTATTGGGCCCTTGCTTTCCGGATATTGTCTGCCGTTCCTTGGATTCCGCGGCTCATTCGTTCTTTCAGGTGCACTATTTATTTTAACCGCACTGTTGGTGCGCCCTAAGCGAGTGATGAGTTTTGAGCGGTGAATTTTGAGTGATGAGCGATGAGTTTTAAGTGATGAGTGATGTCATTATAAAACTAACAATTTAGGCTAGATGAAAACTGTTAAAAGAAATGGAAAGATAAATTTCTTCTTGCATACTTTGCACCTCCTTTATTCTTTTGGTTTAACAGTATGAACAGGTAATAGGTTCTGCGGAAAAAATGGGAATTATAAAGCATTCACACAACAAGTAATAGAGGTACTCGATTTAGTTTTTCCAAAATTGTTTTTCCTCTTTCACAATGAGAGTTCTTTCTCGGATTCTTTGTATTTTAAAATATTAATAACCAAACTATCACATGATGCTCAACAAAAATATCAGAACAAAAATGCGCACAACATTTCCAATGTTGGAAAAAATAATTCATACAATGTACACCGCTCCCACTTGGATTTATGGCAGCTATAAACTTGCAACAACAAAAGAACATTTGAAAATTGTACTAGGTTCAAGCGGCATTTATGATAAAGGCTGGATTCCGGTAGAGCAGGCAATGATGGATATACGTTTCCCTGAAAACTGGGTAAAGCGCTTTAAGCCTGAAACTGTTGATGCGATACTTGCAGAACATGTACTGGAGCATTTATCAGAAGCCGATTGTGCAGTAGTTTTGAAACAGGCATATAGAATAATGAGTAAAAAATCTTATTTCCGTATTGCTGTCCCGGATGGTTTTAATCCCGACCCGAAATATATCGCTGATGTTAAACCCGGCGGATTAGGCTGGGGAGCGGATTCGCACCTCTCTTTGCATAACTATCAATCATTTTCAAAAATAGCTGAAGATGCCGGTTTTAAAGTTAAACTGCTTGAATACTTTGATGAAAATGGCAAGTTCCATTTTATTGACTGGAGTGCTGCAGACGGAAAAATATTCCGTTCAAGAAGGTTTGATGAGAGGAATGCCGGTGGCAAACTTAATTACACCTCGCTTATTTTTGATGCTGTAAAAGAATAAAAAAAGCGGCAATTGATTTTGTCAATTGCCGCTTTATAAATTCCGGGGAGCTAAATTGCTGCTTCGGTTTCCGGGTTAAAGAAATGCAGTTTACCAGCATCAATAAACAACTTCCGGTTATCTCCGGGATTCGGTTTTTCACGTGATGGTGTACGCGAAGTAAACTGTATATCATCCACGTTAAAATAGAGAAATATCTCATTACCCATAGGTTCCACAACTTCCAATTGGGCGGTAAATGCTTGTGGAACATTTACCCGGTCTTCACTGTCATTAATATCTTCCGGCCTTACACCCAGCCAAATACTTTTTCCTGTAAATGGTGCAAGTTTACCATTGTAAGTATCCGGCAGTTGTATCTGTAACTGTTTACCATCGCTTACAAACGAGAAACCACCCGGCTTTGTCAAGGTTCCCTTCACAAAATTCATTGAAGGGCTGCCGATAAACCCGGCGACAAATTTATTAGCTGGAAAATTATACAAATTCAATGGTGTATCAATCTGCTGAACGATTCCATCCTTCATAACTACAATTCTGTCACCCATGGTCATGGCCTCTACCTGATCGTGTGTAACATAAATCATGGTCGCTTCAAGCTGATGATGCAGTTTTGATATTTGGGTACGCATCTGAACGCGCAATTTTGCATCAAGGTTACTTAATGGTTCATCAAACAGGAATACTTTTGGCTTACGGACAATTGCACGGCCTACGGCAACACGTTGTCTTTGTCCACCGGACAGGGCTTTGGGTTTTCGTTCAAGATATTCTTCGAGATTTAAAATCTTCGCGGCATCACGGACTCGCTGGTCGATTTCTTCTTTCGGGAATTTTCTTAATTTCAATCCAAAGGCCATGTTCTCGTAAACCGTCATGTGCGGATACAGCGCGTAATTCTGGAATACCATCGCGATATCCCTGTCTTTTGGTGAGACATCGTTTACCACTTTACCGTCAATAAATAACTCACCGCCGGAAATTTCTTCCAATCCGGCAATCATGCGGAGAGTGGTTGATTTGCCGCAGCCGGAGGGTCCTACTAAAACGACGAACTCCTTATCGTTTATAGTGATGTTAACATCATGAACGGCTTTATTGCCGCCTTCATATACTTTTGAAACACTTTTTAGTAAAACTTCTGCCATGGTATTTATCCGGAGATTTTTTGAATATCAGTGAAAAAAGTAGGATTAGAAATATTTATACATGCTAAATTATCTATTTTTGCGCCATCTTTCAAAAGAAAAGATAATATACTGAAAGACATGGCTATCCTGTGGTCGTAAAAAGTCCTAAAGGTTATATCATCCGGAACATCAAATTTCCTTCCGGTAAATGTATAGCCCTCGGTGTATTCTTCTACATCGCTGCCGATAAGTTTAAGGTTGCTGCACATGGCTGCAATACGGTCGCACTCCTTAACCCGCAATTCCTTCGCGTGAGTTATCTTGAAGACACCCTCTGAAAATAAACCAGCTATAGTTAGAGCAGGTATTTCATCAATAATATTGGGGATTAAATCCTTTGGAATTGCCACGTTATGCAATTCACTGCTCCTGACAAGAAGGTCACCATGTACCTCATTATTATACGTGCGACGGTTTAGTTCTTCAATATCGGCACCCATTTCCCGTAACACTTTCAAGAATCCGCTGCGCGTCGGGTTAAGGCTTACCCCTTCTATACGTAATTCCGAATCAGGTAAGAGAAGTGCTAAAACAATAAAAAATGCCGCGGAAGAAATATCACCCGGAATAAGATAATTACAGCTTTGCGGATAGTTCTTTCTGCTAACGGTTATCAGATTACCTTCAGGTACTTTTTCAACACGTAAACCAAGCATTAATTCGGTATGGTTACGGCTTTCTGCAAATTCTATAACGGTGCTCGGTTCATCAACAAATAAGCCGCTGATGAGTATCGCACTTTTTATCTGGGCGCTTGGTATCTTTAATAGATACTTGATGGGCCGCATTTTTTTTACCGCAGCGATATGCATCGGCAGTGTTTTATTATTGAACAGGTTTATTTTAGCACCCATTTCGGCTAGAGGAGAACTAATCCTGAACATCGGCCTTCTGCTTAATGAATCATCGCCGGTTAAAGTCGAATTAAAATTCTGATGTACCAGTATTCCTGCCATCAGGCGGGCTGTGGTGCCGGAGTTACCTGCATAAAGTTCTGTCAGCGGCTCTTCAAAATGCTTAAATCCCCGGCCGACAACACGGATATAATCAGTATCTTCTTTAATATTGCAACCCAACTGCTTAAAAATACGTATTGTTGAATGTACATCTTCCCCTGAAGATGGATTGTGAATTGTAGATGCACCTTTTGCCAATGAAGCGAACATAACGGCACGGTGAGAAATCGATTTATCGCCCTGGAAAGACAATTTTCCCCGAACTTTTGATATCGGAGAAATTTTTGCGGCTGAAAACATGTCATCCCTATTGAACTTGGTTATACATTTGTACTTGACTTGCACATGAACTTATTCATGCAAAACAAATAATTACTTTCTTATGATTGAAAATAAGGAAAAAACTATAATTGCCAAGGTAAAATGTGCGGTAAGTAGTTACGAATTGTGAGATACTTCTAAAGTTGTATGAAAATTATTGTATGT
>JACPGF010000431.1 GCA_016182615.1 Ignavibacteriales bacterium | reverse complement strand
TGGGGGGGTAGGCTCGACACACGATAGTGGGGAGACTTATCCGGAACAGGGTGCGAAGTGGCCAGCCTAGTACGAACGCTCGTCAGCAGGTCTACAGCCGCAAGCCGGGGGTGACGTGAGCCTGGTAGGGCGAACCTGCGAAAGGCCAGCTAGCGCGATCTCGTGCCAGCAGGCAGCTAGAAGCGATGAATAGTGCGCGAAGCGAGCTGTTTTAGCAAGAGATGCCTGCGACGGCACGTGATTTCGAGGCGGAGATAGCTGCCAATTGAACGCGTATGAGACCGTGAAGAAGACGACCAGGTCGGCTGCGAGCGGGTTCGGCTCAAGCGGAAATTAGGCAGCGTAAGTTGTAGCGGCGATAGCGGCCTTTGTAAGCGCAAAAAGCAGCAGAAGTCAGCTGTGGCTGCAGACGGCGCACGTAAGATGGAAATAGGCAGCACGGTTCTTTTTCAGCTGAAGTTAGCCGCTAGAAGCAACAGCTGATGAAGCGATTTTTTGCCTACAAAGCAAATGTGAATGCAGCTTACGCAGGCGACAGTTTTTGCTGCTGTTAGGCGCTTTAAGTGCCGATCCGACAGCTGAAAAAATTGCGGACCAGGTCTTGCCGCGAAGCAGAAAGATGCCGCGGTATTGCGAAATACGAGATAGCCGTAAAGAAGGCAGGGAAGAGCGCACTTCAGCCGTAGTGGGTAGCAACTCTAAGCCGTGATGTCTGCGTACGAGTGTGAAGCTTACCGTGCACGCGGATAGAGCGGAATAGTCCCCCAGTAAAGCACTGCTGGACGGAATTTTAGCAAAAATTAAGCAGTGATTTCAGCTAAAAAGCAAAATGATGGGGATTCGGGGGGGGTGCACGCAACCCTGTCAGCAAGCGACACGCCCTAACAGCGAATTAAATCAGCCGCTGTTGTGGGATGTCTGACGCAAGGGACATAGCGTGCCTGCCGAGATCAGCTGCTTGAATGGCGTAAGCCAGCCGGGTAAGGAGGATGAAAGCAGCTAGGCGAGGGGAAAAAAGTGTGCGGACAGGTGCAAGCTGCTTTGTAAGTAAGCATAGCCGCATTACTCGCAAGACGGCGCCGTGTACGAGAAAGTAGCTGACCGAGGCTGCGGTAGAGCTGAGGGGCAGGCAGAGTTGAGGCCTACTGGTAGCACATAAAAGGTTCGCGTTTATGGCGGCCGGAACGTAGTTGGGGAGCTCATAGCGGAATCTTTGCCGACAGTCGGCAAGAAACCGGTGAGTCACTGCTGCCGAACGTTGCTGGAGAAGTAAGACAGTAAACGAGAGTAAGCAAGCGACGCATTTATACGCTTTTTCACTTGCGAGGGGGTAAGATAGTGGCAAGATTTAGCCACGAAGTAGCCAGCAGAAGACACGCAGAAAAAAGCAAAAGATGTAGCAGATGGTGCAAAAAAAAGCAAAATACGTGACCACTACCAGCAGCAGACGTAGTAGCAGAAGAAGACGCTGTAGCACGAGGAAAACAGCCATTAAACGTGACTTTATCAGCCGAATCTTGCCGCGTGTCTTGGATGTTCTCCCATCCAAGATTACGCCGGCAGATTCGTCAGCTATAGAGGAGCCTTAAAAGCCGTAAAAAGTATAGGGGGCAGCGGAAACTCCGTGCTTCAGGCTGTACGCCGGCAAAGCAAACAGGGAAAAGCAGTAGCAATCCGCAGTAAGGGTAATGGTATGACATGGATTAAAGTATGTAAAATTATGTGTAAAAAATGCGTATAAATTAATAAAAATAGTATATTTTTATATAGAAAGATGATCACATGAAATATAAAAAAGTAGAGGCTGGGTAATGAAAATACATGTTTTTCGATGTCAAACGTCCTGAAATTATCAAGATAGGCGTAAAAAGGTGGTTTAAGTGCGGCAAAGTAGATGTGCATGTACACTTTTTTAGTTGTATTTATAGCCTAAAATAGTGCTAAAATTAGTTATTTTGAACTTATAGTAGGTTAAATGTGCAGAAATAAGCAAAAAAAAGCAAAAATCCGTGATGATGACAGTCTGCTCAGTCGCTCTAGCATAAAGGCCAGGACTCCTTGGGACTGCGCCTCTACAATTGGTTTGATGTCTCGCCGTATTTACGGGGGCCCGCACCGTATCCCCCTGATTGGCAATGGCCGTACCTTTTTATAAACACTTTTCATAAAGTATGGTTAAATAGAGTAAGTTTTTATTATAAATATAGTAAAATAGAAGTTCTAAAACTATAATAAATAATAGAAAACGTGCTTGTAAAAGTAGTAAAAATAATTAAAATAGGGCAAAAAAATGAAAAAAAAGTGCACTTAAAATTATAATTTTTATATATTTTTATAGCGTTTTTTTTACTTACTTTTAAGAAAAAATGTAAACATAAACAAGTAAATCGGGACACTTTTTGAGCATTTTTATGGTATATTTACTGTGAAAAATGGATGTAAATGGAACTTTTAATTGTAGATAGAGGCACAAATATATTGTGAAAAAGCGGGCGTTTGTTGGGTGTAAGTACACAGTTTTATCAAAAAAAACGCAAACAGCAGTTAAAATGGGGGTCATTTTTAAGATTTACACAGATATTTATATCAACAAAAAATAGCATAAAACGGCTTAAAAATGGGTGTATTAAACCCCCATCTTAGGGTTTTTTCCTTGTTTTTGGACTAAAATGGTTAACAGTGTCACATTTGGTAACGAAAAAGGGGGGGGGGGTGGTGATGTACGCGTTTTAGAGGCCATTAAATAT
>JACPGF010000440.1 GCA_016182615.1 Ignavibacteriales bacterium | reverse complement strand
TTTTTGGCATTTTTTATCACTGCTTCGAGGTCAGTTGTTCTGAAAATATTCCTGAAAATAAGCGGGTGTAAAAATAAAGAACGGTATAATGACATGCATTATAATAAACTTCTTGATCTGGCGGTTTATAATCCTCCGGTCTGAATCAGTTCTTATCGTATTGATTAAAAGTAAAATTACCGTGGAAAGTGCAAAAGCTTTTTCGTAATAAACAACGGAATATCTTGGTATGGAACATAGCCGGAAAAATAATACCGCGTAACCGCAAAAACGAGCGATGTACAAAAGACAAACAAGGTGAGTCTTCCTGCATTATCCCACAAGTTTCTAACTAAATACACGTTCCTTGTCAGCTGTTTAGTACCTTTTCGTAATAGGCTTCGTATTGTGGAATAATAAGCTCATTGCTAAATGATTGCACTGCACGAACGCGGGAATTCTCCGAAAATTTCTTGTACTTCTTTTCATTTGTCAGCAGGTCAACAGAATATTTTGCCATTCTTTCAACATCGCCGAATTCAGCTATAAAACCGGTTTCGTTGTGCAGAACCAACTCGGGTATCCCGCCAACCGAAGAACTGACAACCGGCAGGCCGCAGGCCATTGCTTCAAGAGCCGAAAGGCCAAAGCTTTCTGACTGCGATGGAAGTAAAAACAAATCTGCGGCGTTTAAAATATCCGAAAGCCCATCCTGCTTACCTAAAAATATTACACTGTTTTGCAGATCGAGCTCCCGTATCATCCGCTCGCAGTCAGACCGCTCGGGGCCGTCACCAACCAAGACAAGTTTAGCATTAACCTCTTTGCGGACAATTTCCAGTATCTTTATCGTATCGGAAACGCGCTTCACTGCGCGGAAATTGGAAGTGTGCATAAGTATTTTTTCGCCATTAGGTGCAAAACGCGACTTGAAGGCACAACTTGCCGCTGGTTTGTATAACTCGCAGTCAATAAAGTTAGGAATCACTTCAATTTCTTTATTTACATGATAATTGGTAAGTGTTTTTTCCCTTAAGTGTTTAGAAACGGTGGTTACACCGTCACTTTGCTCAATACTGAATTTAACAAGGTGCAGAAAAGACGGTTCTAATCCAACAAGTGTTATATCTGTACCATGCAATGTTGTAATAACCTTTAGGTCAACTTTGCCCTTTAATATCTGGCGGGCTAAATATGCACTGGTGGCATGAGGTATGGCATAATGGACATGCAGTAAATCCAAATTTTCATACGTGGCCACCTCGACCATTTTACTCGCCAAAGCAAGGCTGTAGAGGTTAAATTCGAATAATGGATAATTCGTTGTTTCAACTTCGTGAAAATAAATGTTTTCGTAGAAGTGGTTTAGCCTGAAGGGCAGGGCGTAACTGATAAAGTGAATTTCATGACCTTTTTGCGCGAGTGCTTTGCCTAATTCGGTGGCAACAACCCCGCTTCCGCCATAAGTCGGGTAACAGGTAATTCCTATTTTCATATAATGTTCTTCTATAAGCTTTCTTGGTTACCGCCGGATTTTTCCAAATCGTCCGCGGATGTTTTTTTTATCTTTCTGTAATATTTCAATAGCAGTGCTGTCAACAAAGCACCCAAAGAAATAATCGCACATGGCCATACAATCAGGTGCGGATGCTGCACGTAAAATGTTACGTGGCTCATTGGTTTGAACGCCGCACGAAGTGTCGTGTGCTCGTACATTTTTGTTTGTGTTTCAAGTACTCCTTCAGAGTTAATCACGCAACTGATACCGCCATTGGCGGCGCGGATAACATACCGCCGGGTTTCAACCGCGCGTATTTTTGCAAAATCACGATGTTGATATGTGCCGCTTGTATTTCCATACCAGCTGTCATTAGTTACAACAATAATAACCTGTGCACCGCGCGATATTTGTGGAACAATTGCATCCGTGTAAATGGATTCATAGCAAATAGCACCGCAAAAAGCGATGGTGTCATTTTTTTCCGGCCGGTATAATTTAATAACATTAGTATCCTGTCCAACGTTCCATCCTCCGATTCCGACACCCCAACGCATAATTTCACCAAGGAGCGGCAGCTGATCGACAAATGGCACGCGCTCGCCAAACGGGACAAGTTTGTTCTTCCCGTATTTCTGTACAGTCCTATCGTTCGGAAGTATTAAATAAATAGCATTATATGTTGCATAGTAGTAGTCGGCCCGTTTATTATACTTCACATCGTATGGCTTGGATGCGTCGTTTTTTTCAAAATAGCGGATGTCGGGCATTCCTGTAAATAAGGGCACTTTAGCCGAATCAATAAAGCCAAACAGCCTGTCACGCAAATCGCTGTACGGACCGCCCATAAAATAAACGGGTAAGGCAGTTTCAGGCCAGATTAACATATCAACATTCTGGCTAAGTAGTTTTCTGCTGTCGTTGAGATAACCGGTTAGAATTTCACCGGCATTGTTTCCTGCCCATTTGTCGTAGGGATCTAAATTGGGCTGCACGATGCCCACATAAACTTGTGCTGGTTTCGCGGAAGACGGCTCGGGTGAACAGATTGCACCATAACACAAGACAATTACCAGAAGGCCAATCGCGCCGGATAAATACCCGATTGCCAGTTTTCTTTTTGGCCAACTAATAAATGCAAAATATAATAGCATGTTTATAATAACTACTATGAGTGATAAACCCCAAACTCCTATACTATCTGCTATCTGTATGAAAAGTGTAAAATTTGCGGTACCATTTCCCAAATTAAGCCACGGAAAACTCCAGTCGGTTAAGGTATAAATATATTCGTAAAAAATCCAAAAAAACGGGAACAACCACAATGCCCATCTTCTTGTTATATACTTCCGGGTAAAATAATACAATGTTGTGGGAACCATAAACGCGATCGGGTTGATGAAGAAGAGTACTGCTCCGCC
Source organism: Ignavibacteriales bacterium (assembly GCA_016182615.1). Lineage (GTDB taxonomy): Bacteria > Bacteroidota > Ignavibacteria > Ignavibacteriales > Ignavibacteriaceae > JACPGF01. The sequence goes on along the minus strand of JACPGF010000440.1, from coordinate 10,399 downwards.
AGCCATTAAGTAAGGATCCTTCATTTCGGTAAAAGCGCCAACCCAATACAATGCGAATATTGAAAAGGTAAAAGACATGAGAAAAGCGGCCCGGTTCAGGTCAATTAATCGTTCTCTTTTTTCAATCACCAATAAGTAGGGTACCATCCCAAAAAACAATGTAACCGGCCAAGGTACCGGGGGAAAGCCGGCTGCTAATAGTAAACCTGAAAGCAACAGTAATAGCCGTTGTTTTCTGAGTTCTTTACGTTCATCAGGGGTACGGGGTATTCGTTTAAATATCGCTAATTTCATGCATCTCGTTCGGAAATCTCTAAAAAATGTCAGTCTGAAGTATAAATTTACCATTTTAGGTTTATATATGCTTGCTTTTTTTGGTTATCTTATTGTAAATTGCATGTTCTTCGGGTGTATTGTATTGTGGTTGGAGTTGTCGGATCAATTGTGACATATTGTTTTGATACACAAGGCATATAATTGATAGCGGGTGGATCGTGTTAGCGATAATCTTGTTCCTTGGGAGGAGAATAGTTTTAGCGGCGTTAACATTGCCTAAAAACAATTCCCCTCCCGAAGGGATATGCGCTTCGCCACGGCGAACACCTCCTTTTCAAAAAGGCGGACTTCGGGAAAATACAATATTACAATCCTTAAGTTGACACCACTCCCTCATTCGTGGTTAAACACACTAACAAAACCGGGGCTGTAACCCAATTTTTACTAACATGATTTTTTTAATTAATTCAGAAACATATGTATAGTGTTATTATAATCGGTGCCGGACCTGCTGGCATAAGCATGGCAGTTGAGGCTGTCGTTGCAGGAATACCGGCTGATAAAATTTTAGTAATTGAAAAGGCTCATGAACATTCGTTTTCGATCAGGAAATATTATCCCGAAAATAAGCTCGTCACTGCCAATTTCAAGGGATTCGAAGCGGTCTGTACCGGAACGATGTGTATCCCGGATTTAAGCAAACATGAAACCATCTCGTATCTTGACCAGACCATTGCCGAGTATGGCATTCATGTACAATATGAAGAAGCCGTTTGGAAAATAGAACACCACGAAGCTGAGCAATTTTTCACGGTTATCACGGATAAAGGCGAGTATGAGTCAAGGGTTATGGCAATTGCAATAGGTATATTGGGTAAACCAAATAAACCCGAATACAAATTACCACCAGGTCTGAAGAATAATCTCTTGTATGATATTACCAGTTCAGAAGTCCTTAACTCTCATGTGCTTGTTGTCGGAGGCGGGGATACCGCATCGGAGTACTGTCAATACCTATCCGATACAAATCTCTCGGTAACGCTCAGTTACCGCAAGGACGAATTTTCACGTATGAATGATATTAACCGGAAGAGTATCGAGGCATTAGGTAAAACAGGCAAAGTAACTTTGTTGTTGCGTAGCGAAATTTCCGGCATTCAGGATTCCGGTGGAAAAGCACTGGTTCAGTTTACCGCGCCCGTAACGGAAACGCGTGAATATGATTATGTTGTTTTTGCACTTGGCGGCACCACGCCTGAAAACTTTTTAAAAACTATTGGCATCGAGTTTATTGGTAAAGATCCTGTCCTTAAAGATGGTTATGAAACCAATATCCCGGGCTTGTTTTTGCTAGGCGACCTTTCTGCAGGAACCAAGGGCGGCTCGATTATATGGGCTTTTAATTCCGCTAATACCGCCATCAAGCGGATTATTGACAGGTATATATAAACCTGGCTGCATCAGTAAATTCAAATAAACGCGGCCGCGTGAATAGTGACCATCGGCGGTTCCTAGGGATAAGTGGCATATCTCGTATATGTATTTCCCTTAGTTTTGAAAATGCTTTTGCATTGAATGGTGTACAGAGCCGAAACTCATTTTACTCAAAATACAGGATAAAAGTTTATGCATGCATTAGAAGTGAAACATCTAAAAAAACGGTTTGACGGCATTACCGCCGTTGATGATGTTTCGTTCACAGTTCCTGAGGGGTCTATTTTTGGTTTGATTGGTCGAAATGGAGCCGGTAAAACAACGATACTCCGGATGATTATGAACATCTTTCTGCCCGATGACGGAGAGGTACTTGTAAGAGGAAACCTTGCGGGAAATGAGTTTCGTGAGCACACGGGATATTTACCGGAAGAACGCGGTTTGTACAAGAAGTTAAAAGTACTTGAAACAATTTTATTTTTCGCGGAATTAAAGAATAAGAGGGGCAAAGAAGTTGAACAGCTTGCAGTTGACTACTTGAAAAGATTCGAGTTGTACGACCGGAAAAATTCAAAACTGGAGGATTTGTCAAAAGGCAATCAACAAAAAGTACAGTTTATCTCCACAATTATACACGATCCGGAATTTATTGTTCTCGATGAACCATTCTCGGGGCTTGATCCCCTGAACACCAATCTTCTCAGAGAGATTATTCTCGATCTGAAAAAACGCGGAAAGGTTATCATTTTCTCAACCCATCTCATGGATTTTGCAGAGCGGATGTGTGATACCATTACCATGGTAGATAAGGGTAAAGTGATTTTGAGTGGAAACTTGAACAGTATAAAAGCTGATTTTGCCCAAAGAACGGTTAAATTAAACTACGGTGGATCAATAGACTTTTTACATGGAAATGAATTTATCGAATCCGTAACCGATTTCGGGCAATCTGCAACATTAAAGGTGAAGGATGATAAATATATTAAAGAAGTGCTGAGAATCCTTGTCGAAAAAAATGTTGATATTTATTCTTTTGTATCGAACGAAATAACCCTGCATGAAATTTTTGTGGCATTAGCAGGTGAAGAACAGGATGGAATAAACGGCAAAGGAGGTGCACATGTTTAACAGAAGAACATTTGTTATTGTAAAACGCGAACTGCAATCGCGATTGTTTTCAAAGTCGTTTATACTGATGACTTTGCTCATTCCTTTGTTTATGTTTGGTATGATCGGTTTTCAGACTTTTGTTTACACGTACGACAGTGGCAAAGGCACCACCTTACGTGTTGCTGTTCCCAATGACCAAATACGTGAACGGATGCAGGATTCTTTTTCTAAACTGGAAGTTGTAAAATCGGGCGATTACAAGGTTGTCTTTGACACATTGAGCGGAAAAACGGCACAGGAGTATGTTGAAGATTATAGAAAAGTGCTGGTTGAAGAAAAACTGACAGGGCTGTTTGTTGTTCCCGACAGCGCCCTCATTGATAAACGAATACTATATTACTCGTCGAACCCTAATAATACCGCGGTGTTCGATAAGGTGCGCTCATCACTGAATGAAGTGTTGATAAATGTTTTCTTCAAGGATAAACAACTCAGTCCTAAAGAGAAAGAATTCGTTCAAAAACGTGTAAATGTTGATGGTTTTAGAATAAACAAAAATGCCGAGATAGAAGAAGAGAGTGCAGGGAATATAATAATCTCGTTTGTTTTCACGTTCTTCCTTTATTTTTCTTTAATTATGATCGGTACTAATTTAATGCGTGCAGTTGTTGAAGAAAAATCCAACAAGATAGTTGAAGTGCTGCTGTCCTCTGTTAGTGCCCGTGAACTGATGACGGGAAAAATCCTTGGAACAACAATAACCGGGTTGGTACAAATGGCTATCTGGCTTTCGCCGGTAATTTTGTTGGTAACTACCAATTGGTTCACTTTGCCGAAGGAGTTTGTTATTAAAATTGAACCTTGGGTTATTGGCTATTTCCTATATAACTTTCTCATTTCACTGGTCACCTATCTTGGCCTGTTTGCTGCTATCGGTGCAATGTTCGATAGTGATCAGGATGCACAAAGCGGCATCTGGCCGATAATGATTACCATTATGGTTCCGTTCTTTATCGCCTTGGGATTGGTGCAGCGCGGTGATAATGATATATCTAAAATCACCTCGATGGTTCCTCTCCTGTCGCTGATTGTTATGCCGGCACGGATTGCATTGGTTAATGTCCCCTGGTGGCAAATTGCCTTGTCCATAGCGGTTAATCTTGGCACCCTGCTTTCTTTGTTTCCGTTAGCAGGAAAAATCTACCGCGTGGGCATCTTAGCTACGGGTAAAAAGGCTACGTATAAAGATGTTGTGAAATGGTTAAAATTTAAATACTGATCTAACAGTTGAACTTTTTTTTTAGCTGCCGGTAGTTTTTTACCGGCAGCTTTTTTTTGTTTACTACAATATTGTGTGGCTTAATGGATCTCACTACACACAACAGCCATGGATTGAGTGTATAGCTAAAGAACCTTTAGGCTCTAAGGATTACCTGTAAACAGAAAAATCGATTATGAAAAAAGCTGAGTTCGGTTTTGATACACAAGTATTGAATATTTGCAGTCAACCGTTCACCGGAAAATCCCTGGCATGCACCAATACTAAATGGGCATTTTTATTCTCTATCACTTCCGTCTGCCTGATGATTACTTTGTGCGCTGCTTCATACTGTAATATGTAAAAGTAACGACATGCTTTTGTATATTGATGTAGTAATTATTTCACAGGCAGTGTATGAAAATTCTATTGTACTTTCTTGGATGCTGTTTAGTATTAGTTTGGGGATGCTGTTCGGCAAAAATTGAGTTAACACATCCGGGGGCCGATTCTGCCCTCAGGAGAAAAATAAACCTTTTGCTTGATGAGAAAAGTGATGATAAAATAGATGTGCTGGTGCAATGCAGCAAAACGATTGATGCAGCGGTTGAGAAGGAAATTATAGCCTCGGGTGTGGAAAAAGGCTCTGTTATGGGTGATATTATTTCCGTAAATGGTACTGCCAGGCAAATTGTTGAACTTTCAAAAATTTCTTGTGTGAAGCAAATGGAACTTGCACAGGAACGTAAACCAATTAATAAATAATACTGGGACGTATATGAATAAATTATTTTCTTTTCTGTTGTTACTGCTTTTTGCAGCCATATTGCAGGGTCAAAACCAAAAGCAAACGGCTGTACCTAATCAGATAATTGGTAATCCTGTGCAAGCAGGCGTTTATGATTACAAGATGAACGGGTTGTTGAAAAAGGTTATCGCTGATATGCTTTTACAAAAGAATCATGGAAGCGCTGCCTTCACAAATCAATATAGCAAAAATTCAACAGTGCCTGTTTACATAGGCGCAAACGGAAAGCCCTCCATACAGGTTTTTATTCAAAACAGTAATTACGCGGAGGCAAAACAGGCCATTAAAGCCTCTGAAGGAATTATTGAGTCGGTTGTTGGTGATATCATGGTCGTTTCACTTCCTGTTGAGTCGGTTGTATCTGTCGCATCAGCACCGGCAGTTCGCCTGATGGAAGCTTCGGGCATTAATAAAACATTGCTTGACTCAAGCATTGTAGCCACAAAGGTAAAATCCGTGCATGCAGGAACAAGTCTGCCAAAAGCATATAAGGGCAAAAATGTGATTCTGGGTGTTATCGACAGCGGTATTGACTGGGAACATGCAGATTTTAAGGATGCATCCGGCAGCCGTATTTTATACCTTTGGGATATGTCGCGCAGCGGCAGTGCCCCCACCGGGTACACATACGGCTATGAATACACGAAAGCAAAAATCGATGCCCTGCAATGTATAGCAACCGATGATAACAGCGGCGGCGGACATGGAACACACGTTGCAGCAACTGCAGCGGGCGGAGGTATGGCTTTGGCTCAATACACTGGCATGGCACCTGAAGCCGATATTATTTTTGTGAAGGGCTTTCGTAATGGCGCTTACTTTTCCGATGCGGATGTTATAAACGGCTGTAATTATATATTTACCAAAGCGCAGTCTCTTGGTAAGCCTGCCGTTATCAACCTCAGCCTGGGCGGCCAATACGGGCCCCACGATGGCACTTCACTTTACGAAAAGGCTCTAAGCAGCCTTACAGGTCCCGGTAAACTGATTGTTTGCGCGGCAGGAAACGAGGGCGGCGATAATATACATCTCTCATATGCTGCCAGCGGGACGTCCTATAGTGATGCATTTGAAACGTACTGGGAAATTCCTCAGGGAGAAAGTATTTCCCAGATTGACATGTGGTATAATACTGGTACTATTTCTGTCGGTATCGCTGCCTATACACAAACGGGTGTTGCTATTGGCCATACGGCGCCTGTTGCTCCCGGTTCTAAATTAGTAAATGCTTTGTTTACCGTTAACGGTACCACTTATGGCAGGTTTACCATAGATGCGACTGCAACAAACAATGCAAATAATAACGCCAAAGAAGTGTATATCTCACTAGATGATGTAAACGGAGCGTACAATCTTTCATCGGTCAAATGGTCGATATACACCTATGGTACCGGAACATTTGATTCCTGGGTGTTTAGCGGGGGCAGTTTTTCGACATCTACCTCAACATTTTTCAAAAGCGGTGATAATGCCAAATCTGTCGGGGTTCCTTCTACGGCGATGAAAACTTTTTCTATTGGCGCTTATTGCACAAAAAAAGTATGGCAATCTGCCGCCGGCCCGTCGTATCAATTCCCCGATGCGGTTTCCGGAAAAATTGGCGGATTCAGCAGTATGGGGCCATCCAGAGACGGAAGGAGAAAACCGGATTTTGTTGCTCCCGGACAAGTTGTTGCTGCAGCCCTTTCGGCTGATTTGACAATTGGAACCGGGGTTGCCGCGGAAATGATAGTTACCGGGGGCAAACATCAGGTAATGCAGGGCACCAGCATGGCTGCACCGCATGTAAGCGGAGTACTTGCACTTATGCTTGAACGTAATCCCACGCTTGACTACGCGCAGGCATTTAACATTTTAACAACAACAACGGTAAAAGATTCATATACCGGAAGCACTGCAGGAAACGTGTATGGCACCGGTAAAATGGATGCCCTTGCAGCAATGCTGGCAACTCCGAACAGCGTTAGCAAAAACAACCTGAACAGTATGGATTTTATGCTTTATCAAAACTATCCTAACCCTTTCAACCCCGAAACGGTTATCCGGTATCAGATTGCAGTAACTTCCCCTGTCACCTTATCGGTGTACGATGTATTGGGAAATCAGGTGGCGGTACTTGTCAATGGCATACAGCAAGCCGGGCCGCATGAAGTGGCGTTTTCTTCGGCATTTGTTAAAAATCTTTCCAGTGGTATTTACCTGTATCAACTACGCGCCGGAGCAAGTGTTTTAACCAACAAAATGGTATTGATGAAATAACAATTTTTCGTGAAAAGATATTCGCGCAGGCGATCCACTTTTTAGGCTGCCATTTTCCTTACTTGGCAGCCTTTTTTTATGTAAAAAATATCGTTAAAAACGGTATTTTAGGGCAAGTAATTTTTAATAAAACCCGAACCAGAAACAATATGTCCAAGGCAAAAGTAATTTTTCAGCTCTTCCAGTTTCTCCGTGAAAATAAAAAATGGTGGCTTGCCCCCATAATAATTGCATTTATATTGCTCGGTGGATTGATAGTTCTGGCAAAAGGCTCGGCTCTGGCACCATTTATTTACGCATTATTTTAGGAAAGTATGAAAATAAAGAAACCGATAAAACCAAAACTCAGGGTACCGGTACCCCAAAAACCACCCAAAACAGAGGCGCCGAAAAACGCGTACAAGCGTTCAGACAATAAAAAAGCAGTGCGTGAAGGTACACACACTGCCAAGCCGTAGTTGTACACAATATATTCCGTTTCCCCCCCCCAAAAAAAATTTTCTTTCCCAGAAATTCCGAATTATTAAAAAAATTGCAGCTACTAAACTTAGGTAAAATAAAGTCGGGTATTGGTGTTTAACTAAAATTAGCAACGTAAGAAGTACAGCGAAATTTTTATGACCTAACCTCAGACTTTAGTCTGAGGTTTAAATAACCAATAAACACCTGGCTTTAGCCACTAAATTTTGCTTTATAATTTGAAATCAATATACCGTGGCTAAAGCCTGTGGTTAGACGGGTTGGGATACCTCAGACTAAAGTCTGAGGTTAGGTGATGGAAACTAATATAGAGATGAACTGAGTAGTTACGAAAAATTATTTAGTAATAATGCTTTTCAGGCACATAATAATTATAAAATATTTTATAATTTCCCGGTATAATTTCTTACGTCGGCAGTTTTTTCGTAAAACTTCCGGATAATATTATCTAAAGCTTTGCCTAAACCAATTAATATACGGAATAATATACATGAGCTCATGCGGACATCCTCAACAGGTTGGAGCGGGAACCGCCCGCCAAACCGGGTATTTCATTTTGCCAATAATCGGGCTGTTTCTGCTGTGCATGTTGCAGCCATTACAAGCTCAAGAGCAAAAGCCGGTTCACGTGCAGGAATGGGAGTATTATCGTGCTCACCCGGAAGAGATTCAGCAAAATGCCGCTCCTCTAAAATCAGGTAAACGTCCGCTCGATGAAGCTGCCTCATTATCGAAAGTGGTGTACGGGTTTCATCCATATTGGATTAGTGAAGCAACTGCCTCAGGATATTATTTTAGTTTATTAACGCACATGGCTTATTTTTCTGCTGATGTTGACACTTCCGTCTCAACAACCGGCGGCTTTATGACAACTAACTCATGGAATACAGCACTCTCGGTTACTCATGCACAAAACGCCGGTATTAAAGTTCATTTAACAGTTGTTATGTTTGCCAATCACAGCAGAGTCCTCAATACGGCGGCATACAGAACCAATCTGGTTAATAACATCCTTACACAAATAAACAACCGCAACGCGAATGGAGCAGTTATTGACTTCGAATCGATGTCATCCTCGGTTAATACAAATTTTAAGTTATTTATTAAAGAGCTCGGTGATACGCTCACGTCGCATAACAAAGAGCTTGCTGTCTGCCTTCCGGCAGTTGATTGGAGTAGTACATTTTCGGCATCGTTTTTTACAACAAACAACCCGGTAGTGTCTTACTATTTCCTGATGGCATATGACTATTACTGGCGGGGCAGTGCCAACGCCGGACCTTGTGCCCCTTTAACAACCGGCACTTCGATTTACCATGTGATGAGGAGTATTAACTCGTATCTCACTGCAGGTGCAAGCACCGGAAAACTTATTGCCGGTTTCCCATATTACGGATATGACTGGCCGGTTGTTTCAAGCAGCCGCATGGCGGCAACATCTGCCAATGCCTCGTCGATAACATTTAGCAGTGCAAAAACAGCAGCAGCAGCAATTAACGATACCAATAAATTTTTCGACGCAACCTATAAAACCTCGTGGTACCGGTATCTCAGCGGCTCTCAGTGGCGTCAGGTCTGGTATGATGATTCACTCAGTTTATCGATGAAATACGACAGTATTAAAGCAAAGGGTATCGCGGGCACCGGCATGTGGGCGTTAAGTTATGATGGCTCCAATACCGATTTATGGGGTGCGTTAAAAAAAGCATTTGCCTCAACAATCGCAGCATCTTATTCGGTGTTTGATGATTTTGAATCCACAACAGGCCACTTTACTAATACCCCTACATACAGCGGCAGCACCATTGGTATTTCAACCTCATCTAGTGCGGCAAGAGTAGTTAGCACTGCTAAAAACGGGTTGGGCGCATTGAAGTTGAACTTAATTGATAATGCAAGTTCTTCCTCTGCATGGACGGTTCGATTTGTTTCCGGCGGGGGATCCATAGGCAATAATACAGCGGTGGACCCTGATGGATATTTGGGCTTTTGGATGAAAACAGCAACTGCTGCATCCGGTGCACAAGTTGCAGTTACCGTAGATGATCAGGCAGGTGGAACCGAACTCTCGCCTAAACTTACAGTTAATAATAACGGTGAATGGAATTATTACGAGTTTAATATGAAAGGAAGCGGCTGGACAAGTTTCGCATCAGGTTCGGGTGCTGTTAATGGTACATCTGCAACATTAGATGCATTAATGTTTTATGCCCCGAACGCATCCCCGGAATGGGTGATTTATCTTGACGATGTTTACTATATTTCAACTTCAGCTTTGCCTGTTGAACTTGCCGCGTTTTCTTGTTTAACAAAAGATGGTTTCTGCACCCTTCAATGGGAGACGAAAACTGAAGTGAACACATCTCACTTTGTGATTGAAAGGGGGGAAGGAGACGGGATTTGGACCGAGGTAGGAAGCAGAGCTGCTGCCGGTAATAGCAATGTACCGCTTCAGTATCGTTTAACCGACCATAAATTGATCGGTGCAAACACTCATTACCGTCTAAAATCCGTTGATAATGATGGTACAGTTGCTGTATGTAAAATTATCAAAGCGGAAAATACCGGGGCAGGTATGTATTCTTTGCAGCAAAATTTTCCAAATCCGTTTAACCCTGCAACAATCATTCGCTTTACGCTCCCGGAGGCAGGATTCGTGCGGTTTAGTGTGTTTTCGGTTAATGGAGAGGAAGTTTACAAAAGTTCATCCCTAGGGTTAGCTTCCGGTTACCACGAGATACCCTTTAATGGGGCAAACTTGGCGGGAGGAGTTT
>JACPGF010000439.1 GCA_016182615.1 Ignavibacteriales bacterium | reverse complement strand
CGGCGAAAGAGTTATGATTGAATCACTGACTGCTATTAAACGGGCCGGTGCTGATATGATATTAACATACTTTGCAAAAGAAGTCGCTGTTTTTTTAGACAAAACCAGAAAGTAAGCGTATTGTTATGAGAATTGCTTTTGCCTCATCAGAGGCTTTCCCTTTTGCCAAAACAGGAGGGTTGGGAGACGTTGTAGGTGCACTTCCGAAAGCCTTAGAAAACCTTGGCTGCGAAGTTAAAGTTTTTGTCCCGAAATATGCAGTGATAGACCATGCAAAATATGATTTATCATATAGTTACGCGATTGGAGAAATGCCTATCAGGGTTGACGGACACGTGCATAACACGCATGTGTTTGTTTCTAAGCTGCCGCATTCGGAAGTTGAAATTTATTTTATCGACTGCCCGCATTATTTTAACCGCCCTGACATTTATACCAGTGACAGCGATGAAGATGAGCGGTTTATCCTTTTTTCAAAAGCAGTTATTGAATCATTACAACGCTTGCAATGGAAACCGGATATCCTTCATTGTAATGATTGGCAGACCGGGCTAATTCCGCTATATATTAAGGATAATTACAACTGGGATACCCGCTTTTTCGGCGAAACCGCTTCGGTGATGACCATACATAATATGGCTTATCAGGGCAGGTTTCCTAAGGCAACTATCCGGAAAGCAGAAATTCGAAAAGACCTTTTCTACCAGAACAGTCCCGTAGAAGTTTGGGGCTCGGTATCTTTCCTTAAAGCCGGATTGATGTATGCAGATGTAATAAATACTGTATCTAAAACTTATGCCCGTGAAATCACCACATCCGATTATGGTGCAGGCTTGGAAGATGTTTTGCGGCTGAGGATAAATGATTTTTACGGAATAGTTAACGGTGTTGATTATGATGTGTGGGATCCTAAAACGGATAAACATTTGCTCCATCATTATTCTAGTGAAGACCTTGCCGGTAAACTGAAGAATAAACAATTCCTTCATGAAACGATGCATTTGAAGTATGATGCTCACCGCCCCCTTATTGGCATTATTTCGCGATTGGTGTATCTGAAAGGATTTGATTTGATTGCCGAATCCATACCGGAACTCATGAAGTTTGATGCTAATTGGGTAATTCTGGGATCGGGAGAAGATAAATACGAGAACCTTTTCAGAAGTTTGGCTTATGTTTTTCCCGGAAAAGTGAGTGCATATATCGGCTTTAATAATGAGCTTTCGCATCTTATTGAAGCTGCATCGGATATATTTCTGATGCCGTCGCATTTTGAGCCGTGTGGTTTGAATCAGATTTATAGCCTTAAGTACGGAACGGTACCAATTGTGCGTAAAACAGGCGGCCTTGCCGATACGGTGAAAGACTGGGATGAAGCATCTTACCATGGAAAAGATACCGGAACAGGATTTTCATTTGTTGATTATAAACCCGATGCTCTCATTTCATCAGTCAAACGGGCATTGGAGTGTTACAAGTATCCGCACGTCTGGGATAAAATTCAGCAAAACGGTATGAATAAAAACTTTAGTTGGGAAGAATCAGGCAAGCAATACATAGAACTGTATAAAAAAGCCCGAAGCAACAGAAAAAATAACTCTTAGTAAATTTATACTGGGCGGGAATGAGGTTTTTTCGAGCAGCAAAAGCATTACAAGTTTGCCGTAAGCCCTTTAACAACTATACGTTATAACCTCACCCCTGCCCCTCTCCTTCGCAAGGAGAGGGGGAGGAAACCGCAATGCCACAAAAGATAGATTCTGATTTGGAGCTTCCCTCTCCTTGCGAAGGAGAGGGATAAAGGGTGAGGTCATTACTTTTAGTGGTTAATGACTTACCACAAACTTGCACTAATTCTATGGCCGGATTAAATTATTTACGTAAATTATTACTTCCCATGCAATAATGATGACTACTCTAAAATTGCAATAACCTCTTCCTGTTTTACACCGCTGGTATATTCAACTCTACCATCGGCATGTACAAAAACATCAATCTCGCTGCGTACGCCAAAATCACCGGTTAAATAAATTCCCGGCTCAATGGAAAATGATGTTTCGGTTGCAATGACACGCTCATCACGGGTTTCAAAATTATCAAGGTGCGGTCCGCTGCCGTGCAATTCTGTTGTAATCGAGTGACCTGTGCGGTGAATAAAGTAATCGCCGTACCCGGCTTTGACAATGACATTTCTTGCGGCATCATCAAGCTCATAAGCCTTTACCGGTTTGCCTTCCTTAAATCGTTGTGTTACGGTTTCCAATGCAGCATCGCGGGCATTTATAACGATGTTAAATATCTTTGTATATTTTTCAGGAACACTGGTACCACAGAATCCAACCCATGTAATATCAGACCAAACGGAGGTTTCATTATCGGGTTTTGCCCATAGGTCAATAAGCACAAAATCATTTGGGAGGATTTCCTTGAAGGTGTTTTCATCAGGCGCATAATGTGGATTTGCAGAATTCTCGTTTACACCAACAATCGGGGGAAAATCGGTAATTAACTTGTGCACGGCAAACTCCTGCATGATAAACTGTTGTACCGAATACTCGGTTGTTTTACCATTGCTTTCTAATTCCTCTTTAATAAAACCAAATGCGTTTTTAGCAATTTTTACGAGTGCCTTTGCAACGGGGACATTTTCATCATACTGTTCCTTGCTCCAAAGAGCGGTAAGTTCAGTGATTAAATCGCCGCTGCCAACAATATCAACTCCAAAGGTTTTAATAAACTCAAATGTACCTGCATCAACCTTTGAAAGATAGGGAATTGCATTATAGGGTGAATACTCCATCGCGATGGTGTGACCTTGGGTAAGAAGGCGTTTCAGATGTTTCTTCAGGGATTCCAGACTTGAATACTTCATTTCCTCACCCGGCAGGTGGGCAACATTATGTGCCTCAATGCCGTTTACTATTTTACTTGGTGTGCCTTTTTTAGGGATATAGTAATACAGTCTTCTGGTAAGATGCGTTTTCGTCGAAATTCCCATAACGCCAAGAGCCAAATCGTTAGAACCTCTGAAATCGTACAGCAACCAGCCGTCAATTTCTTTTTTTTGTAAAATTGCCTGAATTTTTTCTAAATTAAATGCTGCCATAATTGCTTACCATACCCGATGTTAATTTGGAAATATTCTGCTAATTTAGAGAGAATAACACAATATTACAATAATTATGAATTTTTAATTATGAATTATGAATTTGCGACTGGGTGCCGAAGTTCCTAAATTTGATTATATACGGATAAATCCGGGGCAATTGTAATAAGCTGCGATAGAAGTTTTCTGACTGTTGTTTTTTGCCATTTTTGCTAATGTGCCGTCAAAAAAATTATGTGTAGCACATTTCCTCTTTTTTCATTATTCATTGTTAATTATTAATTAATAATTTCTTTTCCTATTTTCCTTCCGTGTGTTAAATCTATATTTTTATATAAGGATGGTTCCAATGAAAGCAGTAAAAATCATTGGCGGCATTGTTGCTGCTGTGGTTCTTATTATTGTTGCCGGATTAGTGTATCTAAATACTGCTTATCCGAAAGTCTCGAGCCCTGATAACCTAAAAGTTGAAATTACTCCCGCGCGATTGGCAAGGGGGAAATATTTAGCGAATCATGTTACCGTCTGCATCGATTGCCATTCAACCCGTGACTGGAAAAAATTTTCTGCCCCACTGATACAAGGTACCGAGGGAACAGGTGGCGAGAGGTTTGATGAACCCAATGCAGGCATACCCGGTATTTTATTTTCTGCGAATATTACTCCCGCGAATTTAAGCAGATACACCGACGGTGAACTTTTGCGCACCATTACCCAAGGAGTGAACAAAGAAAACAAAGCATTGTTTCCACTAATGCCGTATTTATCGTATAATCACTTAACTCGGGAAGATGCGTATGCGATTATTGCTTACATCCGTTCATTACCTTCGGTTGAACATGTGGTTGGTGAATCATCGCTTGATTTCCCGATGAATATGATTGTGAAAACAATTCCTGCGGAAACATTTACTCCCACGGCGCCAATAGATACTTCTGATACCAAAGCGTATGGTAAATATCTTGTTGGTATTGCCGCCTGTGGTGACTGCCACACGCAGATGGAGAAAGGCCAATTTGTCGAGGGAATGGCTTTTGCAGGAGGACGTGAATTCAGGTTACCGATTGGTGTGTTACATTCCTCTAATATTACTCCGGATAAACAAACAGGCATTGGCGGTTGGAGCAGGGAACAGTTTACCGGTAAATTTAAAACCTTCGATAGTGATACCGGGCGAAACATTCCGGTTGGAGACGGAGAGTTCAATACGATTATGCCGTGGACAATGTATGCCGGAATGACCGAACATGATTTAGGTGCGATATATGATTACCTGATGACGGTAAAACCAGTCAGCAATCAAGTCACAAAGTTTTCCAGGCGGTAGAAATTCGAAGAAAAGTGTTCCTGGAAATGTGGCCGGAAATCTTAGAAACTGAGAGTTTATTAAGTTGGACCCTAATAAAACATCACAATCTTTGAGAGACTTTAACTTATTTAATAACATGCAGTTACGTTCCCCTCTCCTTACGAAGGAGAGGGGACAGGGGTGAGGTTATAACTTATTGTTGTTATGTGGCTTACAGCAAACTTGCGCTGCTTTTACAATATTTGGGCTTAACTTACTGGTGCCCGGTTCAGTTGCATCCCGCTGGGATTGTTTCTGATGTAAGGTAATATTTTTCTACAAAAATTTACCCCCTGCCGGAGAAAAAAGGGGAACAAGCCAGAATCAGCTTCTGAAGTACCCTCTTATGAGATCACGCTTCTTCCCATTTTTTGTTCGGAGTTAAATTTCTTTCAAAAGGAGTTGCACCATATTCCCGGATTCTTTATATTTGCAATAAAGTTTAACAATAATGTTAAACACAAATGATTAAACGGATAGCAAAATGACAACAGAAGAACTAATTTTACAAGCAGCAACACGGGTCTGTCAGGAAAAAGGATTTGCAGCAGCCCGAATGGATGAAATTGCTAAAGAAGCAGGTATTAACCGTGCCTTGTTACATTACTATTTCAGGAGCAAGGAAAAAATGTTCGATATTATCTTTGCTGTTAAATTTAAGGCCTTCTTTTCTGGTGTCGCGGGTATCTTTCAGGCCGAAATATCAATTTTTGATAAAGTGACTGCGTTGGTGGACTTAGAGCTGAGTGTAATCTCACAAAACCCTGAATTACCGCTATTTATCATAGGTGAGTTGAACCGCAACCCTGAGCGGCTGATTAAAATGATGCAGAAGAACAATGTAAATATGGCTGCAATACTGGTTCAGCTTGAGAAACAACTGCATGAAGAATATCTTGCCGGCACGATTAAAAAATTTACCGCTTATGCTTTTGTACTGAATATCATGGGGCTTTGCCTCTATCCTTTTATCGCGAAGAATCTCATCATTCACATTGTTGGTGTTGACAAGGAGAAATTTCTTGAATTCGTTTCCGGTAGAAAGCAGGAAATTACCGATTTTATTATCGCAGGAATGAAAGCCTGACGTTTTTTTTACACGGAAATTAACAAAAATGTTAAACTAAATAAACAAATAATTATGTCAAAATATTTATCATATATACTGCTGTTTGGGTTACTCACCAACAGCTCGCTTTTTGCACAACGGGCTTTGACCCTGCAGCAATGTTTCGACGAAGTTACAGCGAACTATCCTTTGATTAAACAAAAGGGACTCACCGAATCTGCACGGGACTTTAACGTGAGCAATGCAGTCCGGGGATACTTGCCGCAAGTTAACTTTACCGCTCAGGGTACGTATCAGTCAGACGTGACTGAATTGCCGATTAAAATATCGGGAATGAAAGTTGACCCTATTACAAAGGATCAATATAAAGCAGTTCTGGACATTACACAGGTTATTCGTGATGGGGGAACGATAAGTGCTCAAGTGGATATGCACTCAGCTTCTTCTATAGTGGAATTGCAAAAGACTGAAGCAGACTTGCGGAAAGTGAAAGAGCAGGCTCAACAATTATTCTTTAGCCTGCTACTTCTGGATGCGCAAATAGAACAAGCAAAATTGCTGCAGAAAGATATTAATACCGGCTTGAATAAGCTGCAATCTGCTTCAGCAAATGGTGTTGCATCGGCTAACGATGTATATGTTATGAAAGCTGAATATTTAAAAAGTGTTCAACGGGAAACCGATTTGCAGATGAACCGTTCTGCATGTAATGATATGCTCTGTTTACTTCTTGGGGCAGGAAAAGTAAACATGGCACCGGCACTCCCCGAACCTTTACTGGCTGAGAATACACCCGAAATAAAAAGACCTGAGCTGCAAATGTTCACTATGCAGCATCAACTTATTGAAGCACAGCGGGAATTAACGCTCTCGAAAGTGATGCCTAAAATTAGTTTATTCGCGCAGGGAGGATATGGTAAACCGGGGCTTAATATGTTAAAGAACGAATTCTCACTTTACTATGTCGCGGGTGCCCGTTTGTCTTGGCAGCTTTCTGGGTTTTACACTAACTCGAATGAACGCGAAGTGCTAAAAATTTCTGATGAATCTGTAAAAATCCAGCAGGAAGTATTTATAATAAACACGAAAATGCAAATGCAGCAGCAATACCGTGATGCAGAGAAAATGCAAGCGCTGCTCAAATCAGATGATGAAATTCTTGAATTGAGGGCAAAAATTAAAAGTACGGCATTAGCGCAGTTGGAAAACGGCGTAATTACATCGAATGACTATATCAGGGAAATCAATCAGGAAGATTCAGCCCGGCTGAATAAAGCCTTACACGAGGTACAACTCAGGATGGCTCAGTATGCAATCAAATTAACATCAGGAAATTAAAAAAATCAGGAAATAAGCCATGAAAAAATTTATGTATTTAATAGTAATTCTATCAATGCTTTTGCCAGTACTCTTATTTACAGGATGCGGCAATGGGAAAAACTCATCCGATGCTACCGGAGTGTTTGAGTCGGAAGAAGTAATTATTTCTTCTGAAGTTCCGGGAATACTAACGCAGTTTACCATAGAAGAAGGTCAGAAACTTGAAGCTGGGCAAATTGTAGCGGTAATTGACACGGTTCAATTGAGTCTGAAGAAAAAGCAATTGGATGCACAGGTAAAGGCCGTATTGAGTAAAAAGCCGGACTCACCCTCGCAATTAGCCGCATTACAGCGCCAGATTGATGCAGTTTCTTCAGAAAAAAAACGGTTTGAAAGGCTTGCAACCGTCAATGCTGCTTCACAAAAGCAGGTGGATGACTTGCAGAATCAGATGGAAATTTTGCAAAAGCAATACAAAGCAACACAATCATCTTTGGCAATAACAACAAGCTCATTGCAGAGTGAAACTTTACCCTTAATTGCCCAGATTGAGCAGATTCAAGACCAGATTAACAGAAGCACAATAAAGAATCCGGTATCCGGTACTGTTATCAGTAAATATGTCAGGCAGAATGAACTGACAACGATGGGTAAATCGCTGTATAAAATTGCTGATCTTACAAACATGACGCTGCGGGCATACCTCACAGGAAATCAGTTGGCACAGGTTAAACTTGGGCAGGCAGTTAAAGTATTGGCTGATGATGGCAAGGGCGGGTTCCGTGAACTGCCGGGTGAATTATACTGGATTTCTGCAAAATCGGAATTCACACCTAAAACCATTCAAACCAAAGATGAACGCGCGAATCTGGTGTATGCTGTTAAAATCCGGGTAAGGAATGACGGCTATCTGAAAATTGGAATGTATGGTGAAATTAAGTTTTTATAACAAGATGAATACCATAGTAATTTCAAATATCGTAAAAAAATATCCCGGCAATAAAGAGTCCATTACTGCCTTGGACAAGATTTCGCTTTCGATCGAAGAAGGCGAGATATTCGGTCTGATAGGTCCGGATGGGGCGGGGAAAACTTCTTTATTCAGGATTTTAACAACGCTCCTGTTAGCGGATGAGGGCGAAGCGAGTGTTTGCGGGAATGATGTTGTTAAGGATATGAAGGCAATAAGAAATATTTCCGGTTATATGCCCGGCCGTTTTTCACTCTATCAGGACTTAACGGTTGAGGAAAACCTTGAATTTTTCGCTGCTATTTTTAACACGACTATTAAGGAAAACTATTCACTTATTGAAGATATTTACGTACAGCTTGAACCATTCAAAAAACGCCGTGCAGGAAAACTCTCGGGCGGTATGAAGCAGAAACTTGCGCTTTGCTGTGCATTAATTCATAAGCCGAAAGTCTTGTTTTTGGATGAACCGACTACAGGTGTTGATCCGGTATCAAGAAAAGAATTTTGGGAAATGCTCAAGCGGTTAAAAGCAGCCGGTATCACAATTTTGGTTTCAACCCCGTACATGGATGAAGCGAAACTATGCAACAGGATTACGCTTATGGATAAGGGAAAAATATTACTGCTTGATAAGCCGCAGAATGTTGCAGACAGTTTTGGCAAAAAACTGTTTGCAGTTAAGGCACATAATATGTTCCCGCTTTTACAGGATTTGCGTGCTTTCCCCAAGGCGGAGGCCTGCTTTGCTTTCGGCGATAAACATCACCTGACAATACCGGATAGTAATACCGGTGAAAACGAAATACGAACCTATCTGGAGACAAAGGGTTATACGGATTTTATGCTTCAAGAAATTGAACCCGGAATAGAAGATTGTTTTATG
>JACPGF010000428.1 GCA_016182615.1 Ignavibacteriales bacterium | reverse complement strand
ATTGGATCACTTCCCAGTACCCAAATATTGATTGGGTTGTTTTTTTGCTTTATATCAGGTGACTTCCAATACACGAACTTTGTGAAATTATATATATACGCGGCTTTCACCTGTGATTCAATGTTATCTCCGGAGACTTTTTCCGAACTGAAAACAGACCGTACAGGTGGCATCAATAGAATTACAAAGGTAAAGAAATAGAGGCACCCGTACCTGAAGCTAATTAGGATATTTCTTCTTTGCACGGTGTATTGATGCCTTTTCAAGTCCGTATGTTGGGGTTCATTCATATTAATGATGCGTCAATTCAACATTATAAATCATAAAAATGATACCTTTAATCCACCCAGCCATGAAAAACCGGTATTTTTAAACTGCCAGGGCATTTCATAAGTATTATTGGTGATGTTGTAAAGTTGTAAAAAACACTCAAGTGCATAGGTTTCATTTCCGACAATAGACTGAGAAAGGTAGCAGTTTACAACAACGCCCGGCTTAAAGAAATGCCTGCTGATTTTATATGTAGCATCGTAAAATCCGCTGTTATAGTTAAGTGTTGCCGAACAAAAGAATCCCGAGGCCGCCTCAAAATTTAATCCAAAATTGAACACGGTATTTGGTGAGAACGGTATATCGGTATTGTTCTGCTGAAGATCAAGTTCATTGACAACTTTTGTTTGCATATAAGTACCATTTACAAACCAGGAAAACCGCTCATTCACTTTCTGCGAAATTTCAATCTCTCCGCCCGATGCCTTTGAATTGCCCATATTGATAGATTGTGTCTGCGAGGGATTCTCACTCACCACATTGTCAACTATCGCATCCTGAATGACAGTATAAAAAACACGAAGCCCCATGTTTAAGTTTCCCTGAAGAACTAAATCACAGCCGCCATCAATACTTATACCATGCTCCGGCTGCAACGATGCGTTCGGCAGTTGACCGTCCCTTCCAAGGATACCGAGATCACTTATTAAAATAGTACCACCTATTGACTTAAGTGCAGGTGCAGCAAAACTGCTTCCTCCATTTGCATAGAGAGAAATTTTGCGGCTGAGGGTATATCGGGTACCAATGCTCCAAAGTGTTATTGACCAGGAATCTTTCATTTTCAAAGGAACACTACCATTAATCAAATCAATTGAGTTTTTAATTGAGTAGAACCTTATACCTCCTCGAATGGTAAGATTAGCCACTGGCAACCACTCTTCCTGCACATAAACACCGGCTTGTGTTGCAGAAGATTTATTACCGTACAAGCGGTAACCATTTAGTGGATCATTCCAAGTAAAGTACCGGGCTGACTGATAATCTGCACCAATACTTAACAGGTTTTTATCTCCATGATTCAAGGCAAATGAAATATCAAACGGTACAATCAGTTGATTAACCCCATTATTGGATTTTAAAGTATCTATAGCCCCGGAACTGCTGTTCTGCCATGTACGATCGTACTTCCGGATTCCTAGATGAGATTGTAAACTGAGCCGTTCTGTTAACAAGATATCATATCCACTATTAATCGTCTCATATTCATGATTAAAACCTTGATAAACACGGCCAGCATCTCCGGCATGCCAAGTTTTTTGAGTAAACAGCGTGAATTTTTGAGTTTCATTCTCGTTCATAAAAAGGGTAATACCCGCATATAACTTTGTCTTCTTGTACTCGGGGTTTTTCTTCATGTTAAGCCAGGATGCCTGAGTGCCATAATTCGTATAATCTGAAATTTCATACGTTGAGCCAACAAAATAATTGATCGAATTAGTAAGGTTTTGATGGAGAACTTGGCCGTTAAGTGTATTATGCGATCCGAAAGAGGATTTGAATACTGTAACCGGTTTTTCAATCTTTTCTTTGAGAATTAAATTTACTGTACCGGCAAGCGGGCTTTGGTTGCCGACAAAATCTTGCGACAAATAATTTGGATACACAACCGAAGCCGGCCCGCGTTGAACTTCTATACGATCGATTGCATTCAGGTCAAGCGACATCGGATCAATAAACGCATCAATCGGTACGCCCTGCAGCATGTATGTGCTGTATTTTGGGCCAATACCTCCATAAGTGCCCCAATTGGCATCATTCCGGGATAAAACACTTATGGACGAACCCGGTAATTGGCCGATAACCTCGCAAATATTATTGTTACCTGCAATGGTTGATTCGATTTGTTTTGAAGATATTACGTCAATTTTTTGTGTAACGGAACCTGCCGCCTGTGGCTGCTTGGATGGAGTAATAACGATATTGCCGAGCTCCGTCAGGCTCATTTTGAAGTATAATTCTTCGGTTGAGTCCTGTTGTGCAGTCAACCTGACAGATACTAACAATAAAAACCAGATGCATTTAAACAAGTGGGGAGTTTGCTTTCTCATTGAACTCCTCTCCTTTCGCATAAAACTATAACGAAATAATAGTATAAATAACGCTTCACAACCAGACTAATACTTTCCCTGCTTTTTCAGAATTTTCATTTTTTTAACTAAATTCTCTTATACCACAAAATCAATCACCGTTATTCAACTGCTCCTTTCCATTCCACAAAAACGATACAACATTGCAATTTTCGCGGAAATGTATCCTGAAAAGAACTATTAATAATGTAATAAACAATTCCCTTATTAACAAGTGGCACCGGGTGTGTTACCTCACAAGGTTTTAAGTCAAACGCAATTCTTTCCGGGAAAATTACCCCCGGATTACCACAGGCGGGCATTCAGCCGCAATATGACACCGGTCGAATCATTAACCTGGATTCTGTAATTATTTTGATTTAATTTCTTCATTTTGTAATATTGTAAACAGTTTTTAAATCCAACAAAGGTTCATCTGTGAAAATATAACTCTCATGTAAAAATAAAGCCCGATTGAGCGGGTTGATTTATTATTTTAAAACAATGGAGTTGTATGTCATATATAGTCATCAATAATCTTTCTTGGAATCTACCTGATGGTTCCCCCCTATTCCGCAATATTTCATTTACTTGTTCAGTAAGTAAAACTGGCTTAACAGGAAAAAATGGTGCCGGTAAATCCATCCTTGCCCAAATAATTTGTCAAAAAATGCCGCCGTCGGAAGGCAGTGTTTATTTAGATGGTACTGTTTTTTATCTCCCTCAAAACCTTGAGCACTTTAAGAACTGCACTCTAATTGATGTAATCGATACCGCAGAAAAATACAGAAGCCTGCAAAAAATACTCAGTGGACAGGGTACTGAAATTGATTACCTAACGCTCGATAACGACTGGGATATTGAACAAAAAATATTGCTTGCTTTACAAAAGACAGGGATAGAATATTTAAAGCTCGAAAGAGATTTTTCTTCATTGAGCGGTGGAGAAAAAGTGCGGGCACTCTTTAGTTCTCTCCTCATTGGTTCACCAGATTTTATTATCCTCGATGAACCAACTAACCATACAGACCGCGAGTTGCGCGCTTTTATATACGAGTTTGTTAAAAATACAAAAACCGGTTTACTGGTTATAAGCCACGACAGAGAATTACTCAGGTTGATGCACACAATTGTTGAACTTACTCCAACCTCAATAAAATCATACGGTGGGAATTATGATTTCTATAATGAACAAAAAGAAATTGAAATACATGCGATTGAAAATGCAATCCAAGCAGCAGAAACCGCACATGCCAAACGGTTGGCAGAAAAAGAGACCTCACTATCCCGTCAGACTTCACGGATAAAACAGGCTGAGAACTCAAAGGGAAATGCGGGTATGCCGAAAATAATATTAAATAAAATGAAAGGCGGCGGAGAAAGGACATTAGCAAAAATAAAAAATGAGCATGATAAAAGAGTCAAAGAAAGCCAAGCCGAATTCGAAATGATAAAACAGAAACGAATTATTTCGCGTAAAATGAAGATTGATTTCAACCCGGTAAAGGCGATACCTGATAAGCATTTAATTATTTGCAAGGAAATGAATTATTCTTTTACCGGTAAGAAACTGCTCTGGAAACAGAACCTTAATTTCCTGATGCGCGGAACAGACCGCTTTCACATTAAAGGCATAAATGGTTCAGGAAAGTCCACACTCTACAAGCTTATTTTAAGAATGCTTCAGCCCACAGTCGGCAAAATAATAGTATCTCAAATGGTAATCGGTATGCTTGATCAGGAAGTAAGCATGCTCAACGACCAGTTCACTCTACTACAGAACCTTATTTTTCACTCGGGTGGCAAAATACCGGAGCATGAATTGCGCATCAGATTAGCGCGGTTTCTCTTTTTTAATGAAGATGTTTATAAAAAAGCAGGCGTACTGAGCGGCGGCGAGAGAATGAGGGCTGGAATGGCTTGCCTGTTTGCAGCAAACTCTTCTCCTGATTTGCTTTTACTTGATGAACCAACCAACAATCTCGATCTCATAAGCATTCAACAACTGAGCGCTGCAATTAAAGAGTTCTCCGGCGCATTAATGGTTATTTCACATGATTTAGATTTTGTAAACGAGATCGGGATAACAAATGAAATCATCCTGTCTCCAAAGTTAAAAACAGCCTGATTAATCCATAATGAGTTCAAAAAAAATTAGTGGAAAGAACCCATTAAAAACATTTAGTATAGTGGTTCTGCAGAATGAAATATTTATCAACGATCCGTAACTACTCAACTCATCTCAACAATATTTTCCATGTCCTAACCTCAGACTTTTGCTGAGGAACCCCTACCCATCTATACAAACGCTTTCGCCACTGGAAAAGGAAATTTTTGAATCATTTTTCAATTAATTTGGTCTTTGAATAACCGGAATCGTAATCAATGTGTATATTTGTATAACAATTTAAAAATACTGGTGCCTCATGCTTCAAAATTCCTTTATCCGTTATTTGTTCATAATAATATGCATTGTTTATACGAGTTTTGTTAATCTATATGCTCAGGATAACGTAATGAAAACAAAAAAAATCAAACTTGATTCATTGTGTTCAACGAATATTTTCACCTCATTGGCCGGGCAGGAATTACCATGGAGAGGTTATGAAAGTGTCAACAAATCGGCTGGTTTACTACCGGTATTCATCTTTCTTCATGGAAGTGGTGAGCGTGGAACCGATAACAGAAAACAGCTTACTTTCATGGATATTCTTTTCCCCGTAATAGATAGCCTTGAGGCATACCCGGCACTTTATATTTTTCCACAATGCCCTGAAGAAAAGCGGTGGGTTGAATGTGACTGGGATGCAGAAACCCACATTATGCCTGAAACTCCTTCAGATGCATTACAGGCTCTGTACGAGCTTATAAATGAAAAGCTTTCAACAAAGAAATATGATCCGGCTAGAATTTACATTGTTGGCCTCTCGATGGGTGGTTTTGGGGTCTGGGATATGATGGCAAGAACCCCGGATTTAATAGCCGCGGCAGTGCCAATTTGTGGTGGAGCCGATGAAAATACCGGAAAAATAATTAAAGATATTCCGGTTCACGCATTTCATGGTGCACTAGATAAAGCGGTAAGTGTAAGCAGAACGCGGAATATTATTGAAGCAATGCGAAAAGCTGGCGGCAATCCTTTATACACGGAATATCCGGAAGAAGGTCACGGCTCCTGGAATCCGGCATTTAGAGAAAAAGGCCTATTGCAATGGATATTTGCACAAAAAAAGAAATAAAACAATAGTTATTGTTCAATTTCCATGCAAATGGAACATGCAAATTGAATTAATAATACAAAAATTATATTAATCTCATTGATAATTCATACACTGGCAGAGGCAGAAACTAATTTTTGCAAATGCTCAAGTTAAAGTGGATTACATTTAATTTTCATTCATGCCCCGAACGGGGCTAAATTTGAATAACCGCGGGTTCCTTACCCGTGGTACATAAGTAAAAACATTTTCCGTCCCCGAACGGGGGCGAACCTCACACGGAAAGTAGATTATCCAGTTCGTACAATATGTGAACCATAATGGAAATACTGGAATAGAAAAATTATTGGCAACACAGCATTGCAGTTCGCCACCTTCGGTGACGGGTACTTTTTTACTGGTTTATCCACGGGTTAGGAACCCGCGGTTATTCAAATTTAGCCCCGTTGGGGCATTTGAAACAAAACTCTTGCAACAACCACCAGTTGATTGGTTGGGGAAATATACACGTACTCTTTATACTCAAACTAATAAAAAAAACTTTTCATATTGGAGATTGATTAAACTGCTTATGGAATAACTCAAAATTCATAATTTCATTCACCTGAATGGACTGTGACTAATCAATATATTTTTCTTATATTCATGTTTATTTTTAAGCACGAAAAGAATGAATTTTACTGATATCGGGTATGTATAAAACGCAAAAAGCGCTATCCAACGAGGAACTTGACGAAAAACTGAAAGACGCCTTCGACCACTTGACCGAGGGACGCTACCGTATGGCTTTAAGTAACGCTCAAATTGTTTTTAAGGCCAGACAGACTGATTTTCGTGTTGCAATTTGTTTAGCGTGGGCTTTCCTTGAAAATGGAGACCCGAATCAAGCGATGGAATACGCCGATTTGGCTGTAAAGTTGGGCAAAGAAATGCCTCAGACAAAACTTTACCGCGGTTTTATTCTTATGCGCATGGGCATTTTTGATGGAGCTATTGCAGATCTGGACGCGGTAATCCGCAGTAAAACCGAGCCGCTCTCATGGGCTCATCATTTAAAGGCAAAAGCACTTGCCGGTTTAGGCAGATATGAAGATGCTCTTGAAGAGTTTGACCTTGCAATTAAAGCAGATAAAGGCGCCAATAAAATCTTCCCAAAACTGCGTGAATGGTACAGAAACGCCGCAGGTATTCAAGGCTCTTTTCTTAATAAACTGAAAAGTAAGAAGACTTTTGCCGAAGAGGCAGAGGATGCGTATAAAGCGAAAGAATACTGGTACTCTTTATGGGCTATGAAAAAAGCATTCCGGGAAGAACTGACTCCCGAAACACGTAAACAATTACAACTCCTCGAATTGGAATCGATGTATGCAATGTTCCAGCTGAAACCTGCATTGCAAAAAGCCCAAAGTATAAAGCAGGAGTTTGAAGACGATCCGCGTTTTCAGCAAATCTATAACAAATTATACAATGTTGAAAAGAAACAAAACGATCCGGAACCGATAACCACCGCCGCTAACTCCAGTTTCAAAAGTTTACAAGACCTTGCACCGGATCCTAAAAAAACCGATGTACCGGAAAAACCCGTTAAAACATCTATGTATCAGCGGCTTGACCAGCAGTTCGAGTCTGAACCGGCAGTTGAAAAGAAAATTGATATCCGTCCTGACAATAAAGTAATTACCCTTAAAAAACGTACTGATTTCCAACGGTTTGAACACAATTGGATTACTGGCTACTTTGCCCGTATGTTTGACGTGAACGAAGAAATGAACGGACAAACACGCTCGTTCTATTTACAGTTTGCTGAAACACTTGCAGGTTATATTGGTGTTGAAGTTATAGTTTCCAACCCGTATTATCATCTCAAAGAAGATAATGTCGAAGGGGTAGCTGTCTGGCTTATCAATAATCAGGAGGTT
>JACPGF010000441.1 GCA_016182615.1 Ignavibacteriales bacterium | reverse complement strand
TTGCATTTTCTGCACGCCAGATAGCCGCCATATCCACGGGGTCATCGGCATATTCGGGAACGTTAAGTTCCGGAATGCCCTGAACGACGCGGACGGTTTTTCCATCCTTTATATCGATCGACGGTATTACAAGTAAAAAAGTCATATTTAAAATGAGAATTCTGATTACTTAAGATTCAAAAAAAAATGTATTAAAACAAGCACCTTCCACGACATTTTTTTTTGATATATTGGTATAGATTAAATAAATTAAAGATTAATTTCGAAATGAATAGAACAAAGATAGTGCTTAAAATTCTTGTGTGTTTGCTGATCGCGGTAATGTTTACTTCTGTTACCGAGGCTTTTCCACTGATGCAAGCCGACTCGCTGCTATATCAAAAGAACCCTAACTACGATTACGAGATTGCGCTTTACAAAGTCTATAAAAAAAAGCGTGCTAATGTTGTTATGCTTGGCAACTCCATTACCCATGGTGTTAACTGGAATGAATTAACGGGAAGGGACGATATTGTTGAAAGGGGCATCCCTGCTGATATACTGCAAGGATTTACTGCAAGGATTAATTACGTGCTCGATTTGAAACCGAGACTTTGTTTTATTATGGGAGGAATCAACGATATTTATAGCTGGATTCCGCTGGAACAAATTCTCAGTTCATACGTACAACTAATAAAGGAACTGCAAAAAAATAACGTAAAAGTTGTGGTGCAATCCACACTTTTTACCGCAAAACGGTATCCTAACTCGGCAGACAGGAATCAGCAGGTTACCAAGTTTAACCAAATGCTTCAGGAATACTGCTTGAGCAATAGAGTCGAGTTTCTCGATATGAATAGTAAACTGAGTAAAGATTCGTTTTTACGTGATGAAAACACCCATGATGGATTGCATTTGAATGCAAATGGTTACAAAACATGGGGACAGGAAGTTGAAAAAACAATTTTTAGATATTTGCAATAAGTTTTATAAAATAATTATTAAAAGGTACACATGAAGCTCACCATACATCCGGGTAAACAACCCCTCGTGATTTTCGTTTTTGCATACTTTGCAATCCTTGCCCTCTCCTATATTCCGGAAGGGTATATGGTTGGTTCGTATTCATTCAAAAAGATTGATTTATTCATGGATGTTCATCCTGATGAAACAATACAGCCAACCTCATCAAACCTCCGTTTGAACTCGTTTAATGAAGCCGGAATGGTGCATTTTGGATTGATTGATAATTTATTCGTGAATCTTTTTAATCCCGCAGAGTTATTTTTTTCTCCCGTGACTGCTGCACCGGCCGCCTCACCAAAAATTGAGAATGCTGCTGCACTGAAAAAATTCTTTGACGCATTGAAGCAGTCCGGTTCCAAAAAAATACGCATTGCTCATTATGGCGATTCTGCAATTGAAGGTGATAATATTTCCGGGGACTTCCGTAAAAATTTACAAAGTAAATTTGGCGGTAATGGCGTTGGTATTGTTGGAATAACCGCGCAGGATAAGCAATTCCGTACCACGACCGATATGGATTGGTCGCAGGATTGGAAAACCGCATCTTTGATTACTTCTAATCCAGAAAAGTTAACGCTTGGTATTAATGGATTCATTTATCAGCCTGTTGCAAATTCCTGGGTTAGACTCGCTGCTTCCGGCAGATCTTCCAACGTTAAATATTTTACTGCTGCACGTATCCTTTATACTTCCGATAAAAACGTGAGCATCAAATATATGTTTGATGATAAGAATGAAACAACGGTAGAATTAAAGGCGGCAAGAGGAGTCGCTGAATTTGTACTTGCTGCAAAAGCTAAAGTGAAATCAGTTAAAATAACGGTTGTTAATCCATCAAAATGTTATTTGTATGGCGTCTCGCTCGAAGAGGCAAATGGTGTGTATGTCGATAATTTTCCGCTCCGTGGTAATTCCGGTGCCGGTTTACGAGACCTTGACATGAATACACTTAAGGAGTTCGACAAACTGTTAAGTTACAAACTTATCGTGCTTAATTTTGGCTTGAACATGACGGGACAGGAGAATAAAGACTTTGGATGGTATGGTTCCGCGATGGAAAGAGTATTAACACAGTACAAGGAAGCATTTCCACAGGCAAGTTTTCTTGTTGTCAGTGTTCAAGATAAAAGCATCAAAAAAGGTAGTCAGTTTGTAACTGACCCAAGTGTATTAAAACTCATCGAAATGCAGAAACAAATAGCTGCAAAATCAGGTGTTGCATTCTTCAATCTTTTTGAGGCAATGGGCGGCATGAACGCGATGAGTGACTGGGTTGAACAAGGCTTAGCAGAAAAAGATTATACCCACATGAAATTAACCGGATCCAAAAAAATGGCGGATTTGTTAACAGAAGCCTTACTTGGTGCTCAACAATAATATTTCTGAAGAGTTATATGAAATTTAATACTGTCTGGGATCGTTGGCAATACAACGCGAAAAATACTCCTGAAAAGGAAGCAATTGTGCATTGGCTGGCTGGAGAAGAACCGGTTCGTTGGAAATTCGAGGATTTACTGAAAACGGCTAATTCTTTTTCTTTGCAACTGAAAAAGAATGGGATTGAAGCGGGGCAGGTCTGTGCTATTATTATCCGTCACAATATTAATTTTTACCCGCTGTACATGGGGATTGTCGGTGCAGGAGCAATTCCGGCGGTGTTAGCTTATCCAAATCCGCGTTTGCATCCCGATAAATTCCGCGATGGCATCAAGGGTATGTCGCAGCGCTCCGGTCTGGATTGGATTTTTACCGAAGAGTCATTAGAGCCTATTATCCGTCCTTTGCTTGATCAGCACACGAGCATAAAAGGATTGCATTTCCCTCTCCAATGGGATTTATCATTTAGTGATACAGGTTTGCAGGAAGAACTTGATACTATCCGCAGCAACAAGAAACCCGAAGACCCCTTTTTATTGCAACACTCGTCCGGGACAACAGGATTACAAAAACCGGTACTGCTTTCAAATAAAGCAATACTTCAGCATGTTGATAATTATGGCGAATCAATCAATTTCTCGCCGGAGGATAAAGTTATTTCATGGCTGCCGCTCTATCATGATATGGGCTTAATTGCAGCGTATCACGTACCATTGGCATACGGCATTACGAGTGTACAGATTGACCCGTTTGAATGGGTACTTGCTCCCGTGTTATTGCTTGAAGCAATGTCAAAAGAAAAAGGGACATTGTCCTGGCTTCCGAATTTTGCTTATAACATGCTCGCAGATAAAGTTCCCGATGATGAATTAGAGGGCTTCCGGTTAGATACATGGAGGCTTGCCATCAATTGCAGCGAACCAGTACGGCACGAAAGCCACATGCGGTTCTTGAAACGATTCAGTAATTATGGTTTTAGGCAAAGTGCCTTGTCGGCGTGTTATGCAATGGCAGAGACAACATATGGGGTTACCCAAACCACTCCCGGTGAGTTACCTGCCGTTATTTTAGCAGACAGGCAAAAACTTGCAGAGGGTACTGTTGAAATTGTTGATGATGAAGCGAAAGCCAGAGCCTGTGTTTCATCCGGTAAAGTAATTAAAGGCTGTAAAGTTAAAATTGTGGATGAGAAAAGGGTAGAAGTCCCAACAGGAAAAGTTGGTGAAGTAGCTATCTGGTCTGTCTCCATGTTTGATGGATACAGAAACTATCCTGAAAAAACAGCTGAAGTTCTTGAAGACGGTTGGTTTTATAGCGGCGATTTTGGATTTATCCATAATGATGAATGCTTTGTCATCGGGCGGAAAAAAGACATCATCATCGTTGCCGGTAAAAACATTTATCCTGAAGATATAGAAGATACGGTAAGTAAAGTAACCGGAGTTATTCCGGGCAGGGTAGTGGCATTTGGTTCGGATGACAAGGAACTCGGAACAGAGGTCGTGTCTGTTATTGCAGAAACGAATGCCGCAGAGGACACCGAAAAGCGCAAACTTAAAATGGCAATACTTGAAGCCGGTATCAATAACGACCAGAATATTTCTAAAATCTATCTTGTGCCTTCCCGCTGGCTTATTAAAAGTTCAGCCGGTAAACCAAGCAGAAAGGCTAACAAAGAGAGAGTTTTGCAAAACAACGATTTTTTAATGGAGTAGATAATGATAAGTGAAAAATTCAAAGCAGCAATACTGAAAGAACTTAAACTTTCCGATTTCGAGATTCAGGATTCCACCCTCGCCAGTCAGGTTCCCGGTTGGGATTCGCTCAATCATATTAATGTTATCGTGGCGATTGAGAAGGAGTTTGGTGTACGGTTTAAAAGCATAGAAGTATTGAAATGCAAAAATATCGGTGACCTGCAAAAGTTAGTAAATACCAAACTGAATCAGTAATTACGGAGGGCAAACATTGTTTCAAATAGATTTTTCCAAAGTACTGCAATTATTACAGTTTGATAAGCGTGACCCACTTTTGTTTGGGTCATCGCTGTTTTTAGCATTATTCATCGGAGTTCTGCTTGTTCTGTTCATTCTGGATAAATATCCGAAAGCAAAATTTCTCTTTCTGACCCTGTTCTCATTTTATTTCTATTACAAGGCATCCAACCAAATGATTTGGCTGTTGTTGACAATGGCAGTGGTTAACTATGGATTGGGTGTATATATTAGGAAAAACTCCATTCAATGGATAAAACGGCTGCTTATGCTGACAGGTGTACTGGCTAATCTTGGCGCTTTAGTATATTTTAAATATACCAATTTTATACTTTCTTCAATCAGCCAGTTTAATAATCAGCCTTTTGAAGCACTCCCGATAATCGTTCCGCTCGGAATTTCGTTTTATGTTTTCAAGTCAATCAGTTATGTGATGGATTCATATTGGGAATTTTTTGAAGAAGAACACTCGTTTCTCGATTTTGTGTTATATCTTTCATTTTTCCCAAGCATACTTGCCGGTCCGATTGACAGGGCAACCGCATTCATCCCGCAATTAAAAAATAATCCTTCAACTTTGCTTACAAAAGAGGATATCGGCAAGGCACTTTTCCTGATAGTAATGGGGTTAATGAAAAAGTATGTAGTTGCAGATTATATTGGCCTTAACCTTGTTGACCGGGTGTTCGATTCACCATTGCGGTTCACCGGAGTTGAAAATCTGATAGCATTATACGGTTATGCTTTGCAGATATATTGTGATTTTTCGGGTTATACCGATATGGCAATTGGTATTGCCCTGCTTATGGGTTTCCGTCTCATGGAAAATTTCAACTATCCCTATAAGGCAAAAAGTATCGCCGAGTTTTGGAGAAGATGGCATATCTCACTTTCATCATGGCTGCAGGACTACTTGTTCAAACCAATTCAAATGTCCGCCCGTTCACTGAAAATTTTTGGGAACATTCTTGCAGTTGCTATTACTTTTTTGTTATGCGGATTGTGGCATGGCGCAAGTTGGAATTTTTTAATTTGGGGAGGATTACACGCATTTTTCATGATAGTGTCATTACTTCTGAAGACACCAAGAAAATATTTGCTTGAAAAATCCGGTTTAGGAAAGTTGAAAATTACCGGATTTGTACAAACCGTTATAGCATTTCATTTAATTATGTTTGCCTGGCTATTTTTCAGGCTGCCCGATTTGAATGCTGTGAAAGAAGTCCTAACGCAGATGATTACCTTTTTTAGGCCTGCTGTTGCCCCGCAATTTGTCGAGGCTTATCCTGTGATTACCGTTTTAATAATTGCCGGTTATCTTTTACATTTTCTACCGCAGAAGTTTTACGGCGCGTGTGAAGGTGTTGTAATAAAGGCTCCGGTTATTGTTAAAGCCCTTATAGTAACATTAGCAATCCTTATTGTAACGCAATTCAGGTTTGCTGATATGGTTCCATTCATTTATTTTCAATTTTAAGATTAAAGTATGATCCGTACGTCCGTTTTTAGTGCTATATTATTGACGATCCTGATATCAGGATCAGTTTTTGCGAAAAATGACAGCCTATGGTTCCCAACGGGAATGATAGGTGTCAATCTTAGTCAGGTTTCCTTTTCAAATTGGGCTCAGGGCGGTGAGGATGCTGTTTCTTGGACTTTTTTGACTAATGTTGCCTTAGAATACAAAGGAAGCACTTGGAATCTTAAAAACAAAATGAAGTTAGCGTACGGGCGTACTAAAATCGGTAGTGATCAGTACCGAACAAATAATAACGAGTTTTACTTCGAAAACGTGGCTTCTTATTTGGCCGGATGGCCGGTTAACCCGTTTATCAGTAACACCATTCGTACAACTGCTGCACCGGGTTTTGACTATAAAAATAACAAAACGGTTCAGATAGCCGATTTTTTTGATCCGGGATATATTTCACAAAGCCTTGGATTTAATTACCGTAACGGTAAACCGTTTGGTACAAGAATGGGAATTGCGTTACAGGAAACTTTTACCAATAAATACCGCAATTATTCTGATGATGTTAAAACCAAAGACAAAACCGAAGCTTTCAAGCTGGAAACAGGTTTGGAATCAGTAACAGACTCAGAGATTACACTCGATGACAATATTGTTTTACAAACAAGTCTAAGGCTGTTTACAAGATTTGATGATTTAGCCATCTGGGATGTCAGATGGGATAATTTGCTTACCGCGAAAGTTACAAAATATTTAAATGTTAATTTTGGCGTTCTCGTTTTATACGAAAAGAGCCAATCACCAAAAACTCAGGTTAAGCAGGCAATGCAAATGGGTTTGGTGTATTCATTATTTTCTTAACAGGAGTTGAAAAATGGCACATGAACTTACTTTGATTCCCGGCGATGGGATCGGACCTGAAATTACTGCAGTTACGGTTGATGTTATAAAGCATGCTGGTGCTGATATTAATTGGGAAGTTGTCGAAGCCGGAATGGCAGCACTCGAAAAATATCATGACCCGCTTCCACAGAATGTGATAGATTCAATTGCACGGAATAAAGTTGCATTAAAAGGCCCACTGACAACCCCGGTTGGGAAGGGGTTCAGGAGTATAAATGTGGCGCTTCGCAAAGAATTTGAATTGTATGTCAATCAAAGGCCAGCTAAAACCTTTACCGGTATCAAGTCTATCTACTTCGATCATATCGATATAATCATATTCCGGGAAAACCTCGAAGAGTTTTATTCTGGTATCGAACACTATATTGACAGCAGCAAGACTGCCGCCGAAACCATCGGAATTATCACTAAAAGAGGCTCTGAGCGTATCATACGCTATGCGTTTGAGCATGCCCGGAATTTCGACCGGAAGAAAATCACTCTTGTGCACAAAGCAAATATTCTTAAGTTTACCGGCGGGCTATTTCTTGATGTAGGCCGGGAAATAGCAAAAGAATATCCGGATATTGAGTTCAGCGATAAAATTGTTGATAATATGGCGATGCAAATGGTGATGAACCCGTATCAGTTTGATGTGGTTGTAACCACGAATTTGTTTGGTGATATTCTTTCTGATTTGGCCTCTGGCTTAGTTGGAGGATTAGGTCTTGCACCTGGTGCTAATATTGGAGATGGTATTGGAATCTTTGAGGCGGTTCACGGCTCAGCCCCTGATATTGCAGGACAGAATGTGGCAAACCCCTGCGCTGTTATTCTGGCCGCCGTAATGATGCTGGAGTATATCGGGGAGAAAGATGCTGCCCGAAGGATTGAAAAAGCTGTAGCAAATGTTATCGCGCGTGGAACGGATGTTACAAGAGATATAAACATTCATAGCACTGTGGGCACCAAAGAAATGGGTGCCGCAATTATTAAAGAACTGGATTCTATTGAATGAGGAAAAACCTTCCCTTAACTCTTATATTTTTAGTTGTATTTGTTGATTTACTTGGCTTTGGTCTTTTAATACCAATCCTGCCCTCATTTGCCCGAAATGTGTTACATGCACCCGATTCGGCAGTTGGTATTGTTATCGCGATATATTCATTTACCCAATTTATTTTTAATCCCATTCTGGGATCGATGTCTGATAAGCAGGGGAGGAGAAAAATAATTCTTATTACCTTGCTGCTTAATGCACTTGGATATATTGTATTTGCTTTCACTCATTCGCTGTGGATGCTAATTCTGTCCCGGGTTATTGGCGGTATCGGCGGGAGCAGTATTGGTGTTGCACAAGCTTATATTGCCGATGTAACCACAAAAGAAGAACGCTCGAAAGGAATGGCGCTTATTGGCGTTGCCTTCGGATTTGGTTTTGTTATCGGCCCGCCGCTCGGCGGTTTACTTTCCGAATTTGGTTATGAAGTAACCGGATTTGCTGCTGCCGGATTTTCGTTTGCTGCATTTTTACTTTCCCTTTTCTATTTACCCGAGTCTCGTAAAGCGGTAGAAGGTGTTGTTGAAATAACCAAGAGAAAACTGTTTGATGTATCTTCATTCCGCAAAGTTTTTGCAAACACTACCTTAGCTGTGGTTGTTCTGTTGTTTTTCATTAATACATTTTCGGTTGCAAATATCTATGGAACATTTGCATTGCTCGGCATAGAGGTTTACCATTTTACCGATAAACAAAACGGATACATATTCGGTATTATGGGCGTAGTATCTGTAATTATTCAAGGCGGGCTTGTTGCACGCCTTAGTAAAAAATTTACCGACACGAAACTTGTTGTGGTAAGTTCTGTCTTTGTCATGTTCGGTTTAGCCTTTCTTCCTTATGGTGTTAATTTTACCGGTGTTGTTTTAGTAACCCTTTTGCTTGCAATTGGTAACGGGGTTTTGCAGCCTGTTCTGCTTACTCTGGTATCCAAAGTTGCACCGGAGCATGAGCAGGGAATGGTACTTGGTGTAAATCAGTCACTTTCTGCATTTGCCCGAATGCTTGGACCTTTGTGGGGCGGTTTCGCTTTTCAATATCTTGGTTACTCCATTCCATTTTTAACCGGTGCTTTTTTTACCTTTGTATTGTTTTTATTCAGCGTATTCTTTTTGTCAAGGCATCTTGCGCCTTCGGCTAAAGTTTAGGAGGTGCAGCGTTTATGAATAAGAACAATACATTTACATTAGCGGGGCATACAATCAGCAATGGTATCTTCCTCGCACCGATGGAGGATGTTACCGATGTATCATTCCGAATCGTGTGTAAAGACCTTGGCGCTGATTTCGTCTATACGGAATTTGTCAATTCGGAAGGCTTAGTAAGAGGCTCCGAAAAGACCCATAAAAAGATGGCAATCTATGATCAGGAGCGCCCTGTTGGTATTCAGATTTACGGTGGGACGAATAAATCGATGGTTGGAGCCGCGAAACTTGCCGAAAAGTTAAACCCGGATTTAATTGATATTAATGCC
>JACPGF010000437.1 GCA_016182615.1 Ignavibacteriales bacterium | reverse complement strand
ACCTGAGCCGCCTCTGTCCGAGCGTCCACGGAATTCAGAACGTCCGCCGCCCGAGCCTTCACGTTTTCTATCGGAGTAACCCCCTCTTCCGCCACGGTCGCCACCACGCCCGCCGCCTGACCTGCTTTCTTTCTTCTTCTCGGATACTTCTAAGGAAATTTCGCGTTTTTTAAATACTTTATCTTTAAACGACTTAACAAGTAATTCCGCGGCTTCGTTTTCAACTTCGAAGAACGAAAAATTCCGCAGGATTTCAATTTCACCAATCTGAATATTATTCGTGTTGGTAAAATCATTAATCAATCCAATAAGCAGTGCAGGAGTTAAATTATCTGTTTTACCAAGATTAATAAAATATCTGGTATATCCACTGAATTCCCTGTGTGGGCCGTCTTCTCTCGAGCGCTGCTTCGAGGATACATTAATATCGGCTGCGTTCTTGTAATAATCCAAAAAGCGGTTAAATTCAACCGAAACAAATTTCTGAATCAGTTCTTCCCTGTCCAGCCATTCAAGTTTTTTATAAATTTCGACAAGGAAAGGCTCAATTTGAGAAGTATCAACTTCAATTTTTTCCAACCGGTCGATCATGTGGAAAAGCTGTTTTTCGCAAATTTCCTTGCCTGCCGGAACAGGCTGCATAATGAATTTTTTCTGTAACTGCTTTTCAATCATCGCAACTTTACTTTTTTCTTTCAGGTTGACAATGATGATGGACTCGCCTTTTTTGCCTGCCCGGCCGGTTCTGCCGCTGCGGTGTGTATAGGTTTCAAGTTCTTCGGGTAAATTATAATTGATGATATGGGTAAGGTCGTCAACATCAAGGCCGCGGGCCGCAACGTCTGTGGCAACTAATATCTGCACATGTTTCGTGCGGAATTTATTCATAACCACATCACGTTGAACCTGTGAAAGCTCTCCATGCAAAGCATCCGCGTTGTAGCCATCATTCATCAATGCGTCTGCAACTTCCTGTGTTTCACGGCGAGTGCGGCAAAAAACGATGCCGTAAATGTCCGGGTGAAAGTCAACAATACGCTTTACTGCAAGGTAACGGTCTTTCTGGTTAACCATGTAGCAAACATGTTTAACATTTTCAGCACCGGAGTTTTTTCTGCCGATTGTAATTTCTATGGGGTTTTTCATGAAACCGTTAGCAATTGCCTGAACCGCTTTGGGCATGGTTGCTGAGAACAATAGGGTATTCCGGTCCTGAGGAGTTTCAGAAAGAATAGCTTCAAGCTCGTTACGGAACCCTATATTAAGCATTTCGTCTGCTTCATCAAGGACAACGGTTTTAATATGCGAAAGGTCGATCACACGGCGGTTAATTAAATCTACTAACCGGCCGGGAGTGGCCGAAATAATCTGTGCTCCTTTACGGATTTTGTCGATTTGACGGTCCATGCTTGCACCGCCGAAAACGGCTGCGATTTTAATACCTTCTTTATACTTTGCAAAGTTTACCAGGTCATCAGTAATTTGTAAACACAATTCACGGGTAGGTGCTAAAATAACATGTTGAATTTTATTCGATTTAACGTTGGTTTTTTGTATGAGTGGCAGGCCAAATGCGGCAGTTTTTCCTGTTCCTGTTTGGGCCAAGCCCACTAAATCCTGATATTCATCTTGTAAAACGTGTACGATAACTTTTTCTTGTACTGGCATAGGACTCTCAAATCCTAAATCTGCTATTGCTCGTAATATATCTTCTTCGAGTCCCAGGTCCTTAAATAATACCATGTTTCTTCTGTTTCTGGCGGACTAATGCCCACCTAAATAATTTTAAAAAATAACAACACAAGATACCTTAATAAATAACAGAAAGCAATTATTTCAGATTTCTTGAGGTTTTTCGGGTGTGACCACCGATTTGAAGTTAATTGAAGAGATTTCATAAATGTAATTGTGTTTAGACGAACCTAAGTGTGAAGCTGGCTGGCCGATATAACATTCATCCCGAATCATGTAATAGAATAACTAGTTTACTGTAAGTCATATAACACAGTAACTGCGACCTCACCCCTGTACCTCTTTTTTAAGATTTATTGTAAATTTGAATAGATTTTCTTTGTCAGTATTACTTCTTTTGCAGTTGCAACTATTTCATAATTTTAGTTAACGATCCCAATTTTTCCCGCCCTGTAAGGGTGGCCTGTTTGTAGAAAGAACAAAACAAATGTTTTAGTGCCCTGTAAGGGTGCACCCCGCTGGGGCGCTGTGTTATTAGTTGATCGGTTATTTCTACAAACAGAACACCCCTCTGGGGTGAGGACAGGTTTAGACTGCTGTTGCCTGTGGTAACTGTTATAGCCATGAGGCCATACATACAACTCTTTTTTGACGAATTTATTGACGGGTAGCATAAAATTCACAGAACCCGCGATATGCCAACGGTGGAAAAGTAAAGGATTTTCAAAATATATTTGCGCGATTATATCTATTTAGTCAACGGTTCTGATAAGTTGCAAACATGTTAATTTGTTCAGGACACTATGTTGCCATATCAAATATTGCATCTTCTTCTCATGAGTAGCTGTTATTAGTTCCATTTTACTGGACCCCAAAAAAATCTACTATCAAGTTTGTGTATTTTATAGAAATCACTACCCAGTCTGTTTTTCGCCTCTTCAAGGGAAGTATCTTTGGGCATTATTATATAATCCAAATTCCCTAATAAAAAACTATCCAAATAATTGATTTGCACACGGTTTATTGAAACATCCAAGTTACATATAATTTCGGCTCCAATACAATCAATGTTCTTTAGATTTAGGGTCATTTTTATTAATATCATGAAATGTACAAATCACACCCTGAGAATTACGCATTACGAATATAGTAATATTTTCCCCGTACTTACGTTTGAAAAATACCGGATGTCTTCGCTCTAAAAATGAATATACCTGTAAAAAATCACTTCTGCTTCCATTATAATTATACTCGATTGCAATATTACGATAAAACGGGGTTAGATATTCGAAAAACACAAATAGGCAAATTAGGATGACTAAATACTTTAATACCTTTTTTTTCTTTTTTTCCATGTTAACTCTCCATAAAGCTATTTAATTTTATTTGCAGTTATGTGCCCAATTTGCAAATCGACTGTAATGGGTTAATTCTGTGAGTACAAAGAATTTTTTATTGTCAATCAAGGAATTAGATTCCACAGAATAAAATACGAGAAGTGCACACAGGGTCTTGGAGAAAAACTAAAGATAAGACTTGTCTAAAGAGCAATATAACTGAACATTATTAAGTTTCACATTAATACCCTGTTCACAATATTCTAACTGATCTTGTGGATTATGCATTCCTTGTTCATCAGAACTGCCTTAAATTTTCCACATTACCAGTAACAATTTAAAAAAGATATCAAATCATTTAAAATCTTTCCTATATTACAAAGTAGAATCATTGAAGTAAATTCTCTTTGTAATATCAATTGTTTGTATCGATGCCTTATCAAACTCCAAAAAATTCCTGCGGCTTCCCTATTCCTTATGGCAATCCGCACGCGGTATCTGTTTCCTTTCCAGCGATGTCCGATGTTATCCTGTACGAGGAACAGGACAAAGAAATGCTGCAAAAAATGCAATCCGGCTATCCGAGATTTTTCAGAAACCGGTTTGTTGCCAGGGCAGCAGAATATCTTGAAGAGAACATTCTACCTGATAAAAATTCTGTTTGCATTCCTATTTCCGATGCGATGGCATTTGGTCAAATTAACGCTGTGGTAAAAGGTGAATATACTTTTGTGGAAAAAGATAATTTTCATGCAATTGCAGTTTCAGCGGCTTCAACAAAAATTCCTGATATTAAAAAGTTTCTCCAAAATACCGGGATGATCCCCTCTTCAAGAATGGCAGAGGATTTCCTTTTAGCTCAAGGCATTTTAGGTGAGACTTATCTGGAAGAATATTCGGCTTCGCCTGACCCTGAATTATTTATCCGCGAAACGATATCCAAGGCGTATGAAATTAACGAACCTGAGCGGGTACTGCTCGGGGTAACAGGTATGGCTGCAATGTACTCGGTTTGTAACGCGGTAAAAAAACAGATGGAACACTCACCGAAGAAGATTTTTGTACAATTAGGCTGGCTCTATCTCGATACAATGGATATCCTGAGCAAATACGGTAATGCAAAAATATTTTTCGGCAAGGATTCACTTGAGGAAATGCTCAATTTTATCAGTACACATCACGCTGAAATAGCAGCAGTTGTAACCGAGGTGCCTTCAAACCCATTAATGCAAGTGCCTGATATTGAAAAAATTTCTGAATTAACCCGGCAATACTCGATTCCATTTATCGTTGATTCGAGCATGGGAACGGCATATTCTTTCAGGTTAACAGCGTACGCGGATATTGTGATTGAAAGCCTGACCAAATTTGCATGCGGCAATGCTGATGTTATGATGGGTGCCGCGGTTTTTTCAAAAACTGAAATTGCTTCCGCGCTAATGCTTAGCGTAAAAGCGGAAATAATTAAACCGTATCAGCGGGATGCCCGCAGGCTGGCATTTGAAATGGAGTCATACAAAAACAGGGTACTGGAAAGCAGTAAAAATACCATTGTTCTCGTTGATTATTTGCATACAAAAAAACAAGTAAAACAAATTTTTAGTGCGGTAAAGGAAACGCCGTTTCACAAAGACCCTAAAAATATTGTGCCTCCGGTTATTTCAATACAGTTTGACAAAAAACTCGAATATTATTACGACCATCTCTCATTTGCAAAAGGCCCGAGTTTTGGGACAACATTTACCCTTGGCATGGCATACGTCTATCTTGCACATTATGGACTTATCAAATCGCAAGGCGGAAAAAAAATACTAAATGCAGCAGGCCTGCATCCGGAACTGCTGCGGCTATCTGTGGGTACTGAGCCAATTGATGAGATAATTGCTGTATTCGAAAAGGTTTTTGAAAACTAATTTTCCCATCGGAATGTGATTGCACCCCGATGGGAAAGTTAAACGACTGCTTTAGTCTTCAACGTACGGAGCTTTGCTTTCTTTCGTGAAGGAAAAAGCAAAAAACATCAGCGAAAGAAGAATATAGCCTATGGTAAATTGATAGGGAACAACCTGTAAACTCGCTGGCAAAGTCCATGGCAGATACATGCTGCCTTCAGGCAAAGCCGAATGGATTAAACCGAAGAAGGTAAATCCCGCCAGAATTGCGAGATAAATAGATGCCTGCCTTAGTTGCC
>JACPGF010000080.1 GCA_016182615.1 Ignavibacteriales bacterium | reverse complement strand
GATGTGTATGCATGGTGGCCGGCTAACGCGGTTAATGCCGACAATGTCAAAGTCAGCCTAAAAACCGGCTCGCAGACTGTTGAAAAAATAGTTAATCAAAAAATTAACGGAGCCGCGTGGAATTTAATTGGCAGCATTTCATTGCCTGCTTCAGGCGAGATTTCTGTTGCCGTATCCGATTCTGCCAATGGGAGGATTGCCGCGGATGCATTCAGGGTTATTTATACGGGCGCACCGCAAGGTACGGAGCAAAATGTAACACCGGATAACTTTGCCTTAAAACAAAACTATCCCAATCCGTTCAATGCCTCAAGTATTATCAGTTATTCACTGCAAAATACTTCGGAGGTTAAGCTTACTGTTTACAATACACTTGGACAGGAAGTCATTAAATTAGTTGATGAAAATAAATCTCCGGGTAGTTATGAGGTCAGGTTCAATGGTGCCAGTCTAGCGAGCGGGGTTTATTATTACCGTTTACAAGTTGGTGCATATTCGGTTACCAAGGCAATGGTGTTGTTAAAATAAAAGTCTGAAATGTATTGCAGTGTATATTAAATTTAGTCTGATGATATACTGCAACCGGAAAGCACAAAATGAATTGCATCAGTCTAATCTATACTCATGGTGAAATCGCTTGCACAAGAATACTAGATGGACTCCTGCACTCCATCTATTAATCGATGGTTAAATGAAAAAATAGTTGCTATTACACCCTTCTTGCCTTAATAACTGGCTGTTGGATGAGTGTCCAAGCTATCCCTTCTTTTGCCCGGAAATATCAGACGAGCTGTTCGACCTGTCACGAATCTTTTCCTAAACGGAATGCATTCGGTGAGGCATTCAGGCGTTCAGGTTATTTTGTGCCCCTTGATGATAAAAAAAACACCAAAGAAAAGCAGCTTAGCTTAGGTGCAGAAGAATGGAAAACATTGTGGCCTGAAGCAGTATGGCCGGGCGAAATCCCAATGAGTTTTCCTTTAGCAGTCTATTCACAAATGCGTATCAATAAAAGTTACCTTCCCGAGAAGAAAGGGAAAAGTTTCGATTTTAATATGCCCAGGGATCTTGTTCTTTTGTTTGGTGGTTCGTTTAACCGGGATGTTGCTATTTTTGGCGAATGGGCTGCATTTAACGAGGGCGTAAACGCCGTTGGATTGTTCCGGCTGTTTTTACAATTTAATCATATAACCGGTAATAATGATGCCCTGAGGGTACGGATGGGCAGGTTTGAGCCGGGAATTACCGATGGGTATCCCGGAACGCAGAGGATTACCTTGAGTTTTCCGAATACACTCAGCATGGATCCAACCGGTTTCTGGAAAGCACAATCTTCACAATCCGGTATCGAACTAAATGGCATTTTAAAACACCGGTGGTACTATGCAGTGGGTGTTGTTAATGGTGAATCTAAAACCACCAACGATGCTTCAGACCAAAAGGATGTGTACGGGCGGCTTAGTTATCAATTCGATGGAATGGGCTATGATCTGAAAGATACGAGTGAGGGTAATGCTCAATCCGAAGAAATAGACCGGTTTTTTAATGTTGGGGTTTATTCATATTACGGGAGTAAAAACAATATAGTGCAGGGAACCAAAACGTACAATAACAGGTTTTACCGGTATGGTATTGATGGTTATTTCCATTATGAACATTTGGACATTATTTCTGGTCTCATCTTTGGCAAGGATGCGAACCCGGCAAATCTATTTAAACCACTTACGAGTTCCGCGTTTTTTGTAGAGAGTGCTTTAAAGGTTTATCCTTGGCTAACATACGTACTGCGGATTGAGAACAATGCAGTTTGGTATAAGAATGAGGAGAAAGAAAAGTACTGGGGCATTGTTCCCAATATCACGGTGCTATACAGGCCAAATGTTCGCTTTACGCTTGAATCATATATCAGGATCAACCGGTCACTTAAAATTCCGGATAAAATCATCGCTGCCAATAATCTTAACCCGGTACAAAATGTTACATTAAACTCATTAATAGCCTTTTAATGATATGAAATTATTTACGACAGTTTTTTTTATTTCCTGTTTATTCGTTTTTTCTTATTCTACTGTTTTTGCCGGAAACCTGAAAGGAGCTATTAAAGTTGACGGTGAAAAAACAGCCGATATTGTTGTCTATCTTCTTCCGGTTAATAAAACAGAGTTCGCTGCACCAGAAAAAACGGCTGTGATGGATCAGATAAATTTAAATTTCGAGCCGCATGTTTTGCCGGTTCAACTCGGTACAAAGGTTATTTTCCCGAATAGTGATAAGATCCGTCACAGTGTATTTTCAAATAGTAAAACCGGGAAGTTTGATTTTGGCACCTATTCTCCGGGCAGTGAAAAATCAATAGTATGTGAAAAACCGGGAGTTCTGCCTTTGCTTTGCTATATCCATCATGATATGTCAGCTTATATTGTTGTGGTGGAAACACCTTACTTTGCTAAATCAGATGATGATGGTGAATACGTTATCAAGGATATCCCCGCCGGTAAGTACAAAATGGTTTTTTGGCATGAGGAGTATATAATTAAGCAGGAAGAAATATCCGTCCCCGAAAAAGGTACCATTGTTAGGAACATAAACTCCACGGGAGTTTAGCCCGTTATGGAACATCTCGTATCCCCGGGTAAGAAAAGGCTGGGAATAAAAGGGAAGCTTACTCTCATTATCCTGCTTTTGTCTTCATTGCCCCTTACTTTACTCAGTATCTATATGATGGTTCAGCAGATAGGGGTTCAGCGGGAGAACAGCATCAATTCAATGACGAGTGAAATTAAAAGTTTAAAATCAAGAATCTCACTATTCCTAACCCGTGTTGAAAGCGAGTTGACCCTTGTAACAAAATCAACAGAAATGCGTAAACTTTTTGGACTGCTCGAAAATAAAAAATCCATTGATCAATCGCTCTACGACAATACCAGCCGTGAATTTCAAAACATTCTTGTTGACAATGATTATTACTACAAAGCAACAATACTATCGCCGAAAGGGAAAGAAATAATATCGGTTATTAAAGACAGTATAAACCCCCGGATAGAAGCCCGTGAAAGCCTTTCGAAGATGGCTAAAAATTATTACAGCAATGTTGCGCACGGACTATTGCCCAAAGAGATATTTTTATCACCTTCCGAAATTAAAGTATCAGGCGGCAATTCATTTATACCTATCATCGATTTTATATTGCCAATTTTTAATAAAGCCGATTCATTGCACGCGATAATATCTGTTAAAATTAGAGCGGAAAAATTATTCGAATTATTGGTTAGCGCTAATACTTCACATCTGCGCAAAATCTTTATCGTCAACGGAGAAGGTTATTATATTTTTCATTCCGAGAAGAAAAACAACTGGAATGAACTGTTTACAAAAA
This sequence comes from Ignavibacteriales bacterium, assembly GCA_016182615.1. Lineage (GTDB taxonomy): Bacteria > Bacteroidota > Ignavibacteria > Ignavibacteriales > Ignavibacteriaceae > JACPGF01. Next base: position 15,185 of record JACPGF010000080.1, on the reverse strand, counting down.
AATCGGATGAGAACATTTTTCAGGATTACTCGCAGGATATTGCTAAAAAAATCTTTTCGGGTACAAAAGATTCTATTTTATTAATCAATGACAGGATTTTGCAGTTTTCACCAATTTTTTCAGGTAGTAAAGCCAAAACCGAGCGCTATTTTATTATTGAGGATATTTCAGAAGAAGAGGTGCTGGCATCTTTAGGCAGCCTGAAAACAATTCTGCTGACGTTGGTAATTTTGCAGCTGATTGTTACCATTTTTGTCGGGTATAAAACAGCGGGCTCTTTCCTAAAGCCAATTCTTCAATTGATAGACGGAACAAGGCTTATTAGAACAGGAAACCTTGATATAGTATTGAAAACCTCGGCTAAAGACGAGATAAAAGACTTAGTTGATAGTTTTAATGAATTAGTGCAGGAGTGGAAATATAAGCAAGTTCTTGAAAAGGAAAACAGAAAATTGTCCCAATCGGTCATTCAAAACCCGCTTGCAATTATTATAACCAATCAAAATTTTGTTGTGGAGTATGTTAATCCCAAGGTTACAGAAATTTCCGGGCTTACAAATGAATTACTGAAACAAACTTCAGTGAGCGTTTTTAACAGCCAACTGCTTTCCGTTGAACTGAAGGATAGTGTTTTGCAAAGCATACAATACGGGGTACCCTGGATGGCGGAGGTGAAGAACCTGTCCAAAAACGGAGAGGATATTTGGGAACAGGTTACAATTTCAGCGATAAATGATGGTGAGGGAAAAATATCCAACTACCTGATTATCAAAAAGGATATTTCAGAACGTAAAAAAATGATTGATGAAATTATCAGCATGAAAGAGCGCGCTGAAAAGCTGGAACGTTTAAAGTCAGAGTTTTTAAATCAGATGTCACACGAAATCCGTACACCGATAAATATTATTAATGGTGCTGCAAGTATTCTTGAAGATGAGCTTATTGTTGAGCAGAATAGCGAACTGAAAAAGTTTTTTAACAGCATGAAAGCCGGGACTGAAAGAATTACGAGGACAATTGAATCAATTCTTTTGACGTCTGAACTGCGGAGCGGGACGTATGAAACGCGAATTAAAGAGACAGATATTAAAGAGCATATTATTCCGTTTGTTACACAAACCGGTAACCGGCTATCCAGGCAGTCCGAAATCGGATTTGTAATTGAAGTGCCGGAGGGTAAACTATATGCCGCGTTTGATGAGTATTCCGTTCAGCAGATATTTAGCCACTTGCTTGACAATGCTTTTAAATATACAAATAAGGGCAGTGTTAGTGTTTCAGTTTCTCAGTCGGGTGAATATATCGAAATGCTGGTCGCCGATACCGGCATCGGTATGAGTGAACAATATTTAGAAAATATTTTCAATCCTTTTACCCAGGAAGACCAGAGCCTTAACCGGCCTTATGAAGGGAATGGTCTGGGTCTGACCCTGATTAAAGAATTTTGCAAATTAAATAACATAGATATAACATGCCAGAGTGTTAAAAATCGGGGAACAGCTTTTATTTTGCGGATGAAGAAAGCACCTACAATACGGTAGATTTTTAAATTGTTCTCTGGATTTTTATGGCTCACGAAAATTTTTGCTTCAATTAACATGTTGCTGTTTGCTGAATTGGTCGTTGTCACTTGAGTTTAAATAAAAATTTACTACATTATAATATCTGCAGAAAAGTGCTAATCGAAGATATAAGAATGGTTGAACTTTTTGGTTGTTTGTTTCTGTTGAAAGATGGAATAGTTTTTTGCTGTTTATTTTAGTTCGGAATTCGAGTTATTCAATATAAAAAAGGTGGTTATGAAAAAAATGCAGTTACTAATTGTCGTTTTGTTTTTTTCGGTTGCGTTTGAAATCTTTGCACAACCGACTACATCATTTCGGGTTATCTTAGACTCATTACCAAATCCAAATCTTACTTCAACATATTTTGCCACAGCATCGAATAATACCAACGAAACGGTTATCAACGCGGGCAGGCGGATAGTATTTTCGGTATGGTTAAAAAACACATCAGGGGCTCCAATTGAGTTTAGTGGAGGCCAAATTTACTATAACTTCAATAAATCAATTCTCAATGGAGGTACCGGGACTCTTAATATCATTGGCTCCAAGTTAATTGGAACTTCACCTGGTACAGGAATGTGGTTAAAAAACCCTACAGTGACAACAACCACAACTCCAGCCCAATTAAGGACTGCCGCCAGTACTTTACCAGGAGCCGGGGGTGGTTTAGTAATCGCAAATGGTGATTCTATGCTTTGGGCACGTTTTAAACTTGTGACTTCCGCAAATGTATTCGCCCAATCCACATTTGATCTGGCAGTGAGAGTTGCCTCAAGCGGTAACCCATATACGAAATATGGCGCTTATATAAATGGCGTTGGTACAGCGATTGAAAACTATGGGACATATACAAATCCTGAGAATTTACCATGGGGAGGGCATGAGCCATTCATCGGAGTAGTAAAACCGAGTGATGGAGATGAATGGCATGTTGGAAACTCTTATCTTATAAAATGGTCCTCTTTCTATATCAACGGTTCAGTAAAGATTGAACTAACAACTGATAATGGAGAAAATTGGCAGAGTATTGGGGACGGAAATTCAGGAGAATTCGGCCGATTTATTTATAATTTACCTTATTACAATAATTCATCCAATTGCCTGGTAAGAATTTATAATGTTATCGATACAACTGTTATTGGTTACTGCCTTGGTAAATTTACAATTAGTAACAGCCCAAGTAAAACAATCAGGATGACAGCGCCAAATTCATCAGTTACTTGGCATCCTCAAACTGCACAAAATATTTCTTGGAATGTTGTTGGGGGAATTGATACCGTTGGTTTGGAGTACACAACTGATGGAGGTGCGAACTGGTCATTAATAGCTGCCAGAATTCCAGCGCAGTCTGGTAATTATACATGGACTATTCCTTTAGTCGAATCAAGTTCATGCCATTTACGGGTATTTGATATTACGCGACTCACTATTTCCGATATTAACGATTCGGCATTTACTATTAGTAATAGCGCACCCTTGCCTGTTGAACTCATTTCGTTTACCGCTCAGGCTGCTCATCATCAGGTGGATTTGCAATGGGCAACTGCCACTGAAAGCAACACCTCCGGTTTTGCAATTGAGCGTGCTGCGTGCAGCAAGGAAGACGGAGCAGTAAAAGGGGAGTGGGAAAAGATTGCTTTTGTTAACGGCGCAGGCAGTTCGGTAACAAGAAAAGAATATAATTATAATGATACCAAAAAAAGGTACGGTAAATTTCTCTACCGGCTTAAAACAATTGATAATGACGGTACATTTGCCTACAGCAGCGAAGTGATGGCAGATTTAGGCAAACCCGAGCAGTATGCTTTATTGCAGAATTATCCCAATCCGTTTAACCCGGTAACAAAAATAAATTTTGAGGTTCCTGCAGCGGGAAATGTAACACTGATGGTATATGATATTCTTGGTAATCAGGTTGCTATGTTATTTAGTGGCAATGCAGAACCCGGTGCCTATATGCTTGAGTTTAATGCAACTTCACTGCCGAGCGGTACATATTTTTACGTACTGAGGGCTGGCACATACTCAAAGACGATGAAGATGATGGTGTTGAAATAAGAACGGCTCTTTATCGATTTGATTAATAGACAAATTATTGATGCCGTGTATAGGAGCTTTTGATGGATGTTCTGGCAGTTTTTAGCTGCATTTAACCGCAAAGGCGCAAAGAACGCAAAGCAACCGCAAAGAGCTAAATTCTGCTATATCAATAGAAAAATTTAATCATCGCGATCAATTAAATTAAGAAAATCATAGTACAGACGGATAACTGGGGCGTCACAGTAGATTTTAATTCTTTTAAAACAATGTCCTAATTGGATTCGTAACAATTCAGATATTCCTCTTACATTGTATATCGAAAAATTTAAAATCATCCGGAAAAAACATGTCAGAGTTAGAATGGTTCTTTCTTGTGGTTTCTTTGGGCACGGCAATTACTTATGTATTTTATCATTTCCGTTATTCCGGTTCAAAATCCGGGAATATCAAATCACTCGGTGATAAAAGTTACAGGGTTGCAATATTAAAACATAAAGGACGGGTGAACGGCTTCACGGTTAATATCGAACAGGCTGGTTTACCTGAATGCTCCTTTGTTAGCAGAAAAAAAATTCATCATTTTTTCGAGCGTTTCTCGAATGCAGAAACCCGTGTTATAAGCGATCAAAACTTTTCGGAAAGAATACACACACTGTGCGATAACACTGCAGTGCGGATGGAACTGCAATTAAACAGCAGTTTACGGCACTCGCTCGTTGAATTATTTACGCGAAAATTTCCTGCCTCATACAAAATCCAAGCAATCCACTGTTACCGGAACAGTTTATCAGCCCGGTACACTGCAAAAGGTAACCCTAAAGGAGAGTTTATTAATCAGCAGGCTGAGGAAATCGCACCGTTACTTTTTAACATCACGGAAAACCTTGCACGTGTATCCTCGCAGGGTGCGGGTGCACTTAAGGATCCAAACCTTACAACAGTAGGCCTTGTACAGGCATTGGGCGCTGCTTTGGGTATCGTGGGCTTCGCACAGTTCATTAAAATTATTGGGTTGGAAAACTATCAGCCGTTACATGTTTACCCCTTTGTTGTATTTGCAGGTGCCGTGGGGCTGGGTACCATCATTATGTTTGTATTTGTCATATTCATTCTATTAAGGGGCAGTTCACGGTTTTACCGTGCAATAATTGAATTTGTCTGCTTCGGGAGCATTGGTATTTTGCTCTCTTCGTATGTGTTTTTGTTTTCCATCAATACGGAATTGGACAACAGCCCCACTTACAAGAAAACAACTGTCGTTTCACGGACATACACAGAAACCACAAAAAGAAAAAACAGGAGGACTATTACCTATCATGCTGAATTAAAAGACAGACGGAATATAGCCGAGGAGTCCATTACCATCAACTTAACTCCTGAATTGTACAAATCATTAAGCCCCGGCACCGAGGTGGATTTATCAATCAGGCAGGGATATTTTGGATATCCGTATATTATAAAATATCATTTTCAGGAAGAGTCATGGTAAGCACCGTTAAAAGCTTTATTTATTTCATAACCGGATTATAAACATGCACGAACAAGATTATTCTTATTGCTTTAACTTATTATACGAATTAACAACCGGTGAAAGCCTCCGGAAGCATGGTCACGCGGTAGCGGCGTGCATGGAGTATTATGCAGCAAAGTTGAATGAGGACACCGCGTATTGGAAAAACGTAGGACTACTTCATGATTTCGATTATGAAAAATTCCCCACGCCGGAAGAGCACCCGTATAAAGGTGCTGAAATACTGCGCCACCATCAATTCGAGGACTCTTTTATCGAGGCAATCATGTCCCATGTGCCGTATGCAGGCATTCCCCGCGATACAAAGCTCAAGCAGATGTTGTTTGCCTGTGATGAACTGTCCGGTTTTCTCGTTGCTGTTTCCTACGTCCGGCCGGGTAGAAGCTTGGATGAGGTTGAAGTGAAAAGTGTGTTAAAGAAGATGAAAGATAAAGCGTTCGCGCGGCAAGTGAGCAGGGATGATATTGTTAAAGGGGCTGAGCTTGCCGGGATACTGCTTGAAGAGCACATCGGAAATTGTATAACAGCATTGCGCGCTTGCAAAGAATTAGTGTAAATTGAGGTTCGATTATTGAGATTATTGTTTTTGGCAAACTGTCAGGTGCAGTTTCAGCAAACAGTTGTTTGCATTTTCATTTTTTAGCACAAGGAATACTTATATGAATATCAGAGAGATTACTAAACTATCGCCGGATTATTACGAGATTAGCAGGGAAGAAAGAAATTATGTATCGATTTTATTCGCAGCTCTCAGCCACGCGGATAACACCGCTAAATTTTTGAAATATTTGGGGCATGAAGAACCAACCGGTGCGGAATTTGGTATCTACTTCGAATATACCTATCTCCGTGACCTCTGGTATAAGATTGCAGATGAGGAAACGAAAAAGGCAATCATCAGGGAGCATTTACGGATTGAAGGCATTGACGAAATTTTAAATATGCCGATTATTAAAATTAATACCAAGTTTGGCGTGGGCGGGCAGCCGTCAAAAGATCATNNNNAAAAGATCATATACAGTATCCGGGTAAGTGGTCCATTCTTAAGTATAACCGTAATTTCAAGAACGAAGACTTTTTCAAGGTGTGCCGTTTCAAATGGTCGTTTAATATTAAGCCGGATATGGTTATTCATCTTGACAAAGACCATGCAATTTGTATTGAGGCAAAGTATCAGTCAGGGCAGAGTTCATATCCATCATCCGATGCAGAAAAAGTTATTTTTCAGAACAGGAAAATTAAATCCATTGGCCAGTTACCACTGCAGAAATACATGTTGCAAGAGTTATTGGGTATTGATAGTGAATTTGTTATTATCTCTGCGAAGAAGGAAAAGAGTGATACCCACAAGAATATTTCATGGACTGAAGTATTCAGCTGCCTTGATTTGAGCGGGCTGCCACTGTATTCAACTGAAATGATTAAGAGAATCACTATATAAGGGGCAACAGGCAATGGTGTCAACTTAAAGATTTTTTTCAATTGCGCCTTTGCAGCTCAGTCCCCCTTTGGCGAAAAGGGGGTGGCTCGCCGCCTCGGCGAGACGGGGGAATCGATTTTAGGCAATGCAAATGCCGATAAAACAAGACAGTTTATTTAATCCGTTGAAATTCTTTCCTTTAATTGATCTGCCAGTCCGCTGGATTTCCATCCAAAAGTGATTTGGAAATTTTAAAGAACCTCAGGTTTTGTGTTGAGTTTTTCGCATCACCCGAAAAACTCTTAACGTAATTGGCGATAAGCGTGTTGGTTAATAAATTATAAATTGAAATTTCATTTTCATCGGCTTTTATTAAATATTTTTCCCCCCTGTAATCTTTTGCCGGTACCAGTTCGGTAAAGAGAGTACTTTTATAATCCCTGTCAGAACGGGCAGCTCTCACTAACATTTGATTCCGGATAAAAAAATAATATCCGGAACTGTCGCTTTTAATAGAGCCAAACGACCCTACTTTAACGATGTTTTTTACACTGATGAACGTTGTATCCTGTATCGGTGTCACCTGATCGAAACGGGTTAATGCCATTTCTTTTTTTATGTCTTCGTAATAGATATCCCGCTTTTTTATCAGTTGACTGCCCGCTTTATCCTCGTTGCCGGAATACTGCCGGTACAGGTTCAGGTATTGTGTAAAGCCGATTTTCTGAACGAGCCTCACATTCAAGAAACCCGAAGCCGGGTAACTTATCGAGGCATCGATATTTGAAAAGCGCCGTTTACTTAACAGGTCTGCATCTTCAATCAATCCTGAATGCATGATAAAAGCGCCCATATCCAACACCGTTTCAGGCGACAGGCCGCCGCGGCCGCCAAAACCAACCGCGAAACCTTCCTGGAAAAATGGCTGCGTGTAGAGCGGTGTGGTTTGCAAACGGTAATTCATCAACAGGTGGCAAACCTCGTGGAAGTGATTATTGTATGTTGTCAGAATATAATCTGCCGCCATAAAATACAAGCCCTTGGCAACGTTACCCGAGATTCTTAATAATTCATTTTCATCGATACACAGGTAATAATGTATTTTTTCTTTCTTCAATTGTTCAACAAGGTTCGCAGGGAATTTCATGAGTTTTACCATTTTATCAACGAACGCATCCATGTTTTCAATTGCATAGGAGTTAGTAAGGTATTCCTCGCTGCTGTGGACAACAAAATAACGGCTTTCTATTTTCGGCCATCGGTAGCCGTAATAATAAGGCTGCATTACTAACAGAGAGTCTAAAAAATAATATTCCTTCTTTGTATTAAGCGCTGGAACGGTAATAACAACCTTGGAAAAAATTGAATCCATAGGCACAATTTGATACTGATAGGAAATAGCGCCCGCAAGAATCATTTCTTTTATTTTGGTGTCAAAGTCATTCGCGATAAGGAATTTATTTTTAACTTCAGGGTAGCTAATACCGAGCCGGTGAATAATACGCAGCTGTTCCGGATGCACGAGGTAGGCGAGTGAATCGCTGTTTTTTAATAATAGCCGGACGAATTTTTCCGCGCTTGCGGAGGAGATACTTTGTGCAAAAGAGGCTGCCTGCACAAACAACAGGCAAATGAGTATTTTCAGAAAATGCATCACGTGTTCGTTTTATTCGTTAATAATTCTCCGGTAAATCTATGAATAATGGCAGGTAAAAGAAAGGATAAAAATATGATGGTTTTTATGAGGAATCATTTCAGCAGCTTTTGATGGTGTTTTGAAGTACCGGTGAAGTTTTTATATAAATATGTTGGGCTTTTCAAAAAGCGCTGCCTTTAAAACAGCCTTGTTAACCTGCAAATCATCTCACTGTTGTCGAGTTTGAGCCCTGTTTCAGGGGGCTTTCTCAATGCCAGACCCGCTTTTCAGAGCTGGTTGCACCGAAGAAGATTTTTTGGTGTTTGTACACTTTCTTTCCCTCGGGCATCTGGAACTATCTTCTCAATTAAAAAAGAACTTAGCGGAAATTTACCAAGCCGTATTTGTTTTACATCCCCTACCAAAATTTATTCTGCTCAGTCTATGTATTTACCCGGTACCCTTTTTATTTTGCTTTTTACAAAAAATGGCATTAAGTTTTATTTGGGTTTTAGAAAACTGTAGCTTAATTAACAAAACCAATTGCTGCAATAACTTGGGATAAAAACATTATGACCGACCTTGACCGTGTACATGAAATGGAAGAAATCTTCGGTGTAAAACTGAAGCAGGTTGCCGAAAAAGATTTTGGGAAGAAAGATTTTTTTACGGTTAATCCTTTTGACTATATGCTTCGATTCAGATTAAGCTCTTCCTTTCCCTTTAAAGGAGCCCGCAGTTACAGTTTAAATGAAAATGGCGGAGTTACCGGACTTTCTTTGGATTGTTTGCCAATCTTTCTTTTGTCTCCGAGTTTCATGCAGCAATTCAACAAGCTATGCAAGATGAGTATTCGTTCTGCAGCGCTTACCGACGTGTCCAATCTGAAAGAACTCAAAGGGCTCACCACGCTTGATTTAAGGAACAATCAATTAACCGACGTGTCCAATCTGAAAGAACTCAAAGGGCTCACCACGCTTGATTTAAGTAACACTCAATTAAAAGACGTGTCCTTTCTGAAAGAACTCAAAGGGCTCACCACGCTTGGTTTAGGGGATAACAAAATTAGTGTTCTGCCGGAATGTATATCTGAATTTAATCTTGAAATTGATATTGAAATGAGATACTCGCAAACCGGTTATATAACGTTGAGAAACAACCCGATCGAAACCCCACCTCTCGAAATTGTTCAGCAGGGCAAAGATGCAATACGGAACTATTTTATGCAATTAGCAGCGCAGGGTTTTGATTTTGTTTACGAAGCAAAAATGCTCGTATTGGGGGAGGGTGGGTCGGGCAAAACTTCTTTGGTGAGGAAACTGAAAGACGAAAATGCCGCGCTGCCGGAGGACAAAGATACAACCCGGGGAATAGATATTACTGAATTATTTTTCTCTGTTCCTGATAAGGAAAATGCAACGCACACCCGGCAGCTTAAACTGAATGTTTGGGATTTCGGGGGGCAGCAGATTTATCATGCAACGCACCGTTTTTTTCTCACTAACCGGGCATTATACACACTTGTTGCCGATACCCGAGAAGGGGGTACCGATTTTAACTACTGGTTTCAGGTTATTGAAAAATTCGGCGGTGAAAGCCCGGTTCTGCCGGTGATAAATGAAAAGTTTAAGAGAACGCAACCTATAGAAAACTTTCATCACCTCCGTGACCGGTATAAAAATGTCAGGGACAAAATGCACTCTGATATTGGCTCTTTACAAAATCTTTCAAACATTAAGGATGCAGTTAGGGATTTGGCACTTTCACTTCCTGATATCGGCATAAAGGTTCCCAAAAAATGGACAGATATACGCGCAACTCTTGGCAGTGACAGCCGCCCGTACATTGAACACTCGGAGTTTACAGATTTATGTACGGATCATGGACTAAGTGAAGATGATATCAAATATCTTTCAGGTTTTTTCCATTGCCTTGGTGCGTTCCTGCATTTCGCAGAAAATGACCTGCTTCGGAACAAAATTTTCCTGAAACCGCAGTGGGTAACCAATGCTGTGTTCAAGATTATAGACAGCCCGCTTGTTAAGGAACAGAATGGGGAATTCAGCCGCGGCGATGCAGGTAAGATTTGGGATAGCCCGGAATACAAGGACGTACTGCCGGAATTGCTTGAGCTAATGAAATGTTTTCTTTTAATTTATCAAATTAACAGCAGCGATGTTTATATAATGCCGCAGTATTTACGGCAGGATCAGCCGAAGTATGAGCCGTTTAAGACCAATTGTAAAACATTACGGTACCGTTATGACGAGTTTATGCCCCGCGGCATTTTACATCAATTAATAACACAGATGCATGAAAAGATTGCAGCAACTGATTTGGTTTGGTTCAGCGGAGTAATACTTAAACACCGTGACACAGAAGCAGAGATACTTGAATCGTATTCAGAAAAAAAACTGACGATTAAGGTAAGAGGCGATTTTCCCCGCGACCTGATAATGCTTATAACGGAACAATTTTGTAAAATTAACGGGACATTCACCAAATTGTCTGTTGATAAATATCTTCAGTGTAATTGCAGTAAGTGCGCATCACTTAAGGAGCCACAGGAATATCCTTTCGAAATACTAATGCGTTTTCTGAAAGACAACCGTGAAATTCAATGCACTAAAAGCTATGAAATGGTGCCCCCGCGAAAAATGCTCGAGGATGTATTTGATGATATTTACCTGAGTAAATCAAAAATGCTGAATGAGGACAAGGTTGAAAGACATACGCGAAACGAAGAAAAAGTTCCGCAGAAACCGGCAGTTTATTTCTCATACGCCTGGGATCATGAGGAATCAAAGAAGAAAGGTGAGAGCAGGGAAGAGCTGATAGATGAACTGTATAACTCACTAATGGCTGATGGCATAACCGTAAAACGGGATAAAATGGACTTGGGCTATAAAGGCCTTATCAGCGAATTTATGAAAGAAATCGGAATGGGGAAAATAGTTGTTGTTGGATTAACTGATAAATACCTGCGTTCCCCCTATTGTATGTATGAGTTACTTTCAATATATAGGACAAGCATTGGCAAACCCGAAATTCTTAAAGATAGAATATTCCCGGTATGGATTGAAAATTTGCCGTTAGGAAATCTTACTTTTAAGGATCAACTCTACGATGAATGGGAGCAAAAATTTAAAGAATTTAATACCCATTATAAAAAGCATAGAGAAAAATTTAGCGCCGAGGAATTAGTTGAGTTCAAAATGACAAAAGACATCAATGCAGAAATTAGTGCTCTCATCAGCATGCTTCGTAATATGAATGCCCTTACAAAGGAACTGTTGTCAGATAATAATTTTAAAATAATTAAAGATGCAATAAAAGAAATGTTATAAAAGCCAATTGCAATTTGACGCAAAACATTTGTGATTTTTTAGGCAAAAAAAAAGTCCGGCATTCACGTACCGGACTCTTTTCCAACCATTCAATCATTAACGAATGAATAACAATTCCCTGTATTTTGGCAGGGGCCATAGTTCGTTATCAACAACCATCTCCAGTTCATCGGAGTGGCCGCGGATAACATCAAACAGCGCTCGTACTTCTGAAGCGTACATCGCGGCTGTTTCGGCAAGTTCACCTTTTGCATCAGCAAGGGCGCAGGCTTCTGAAAGTTTTTTAGAAGCGGACTGAATACCCGCGATATGTGCCGAGGTGCTCCGGAGTATGTTTAATACCGGTGCGGCGGCTTCATCACCTAGGAATTGGGTAATGCCTTTTACATTATCCAAAAGCACATTCTGATACTTTATCGCGGTCGGCACGATAAAATTCGCCGCGAGATCCTGCAATACATTTGCTTCTATTTTAATTTTCTTGATGTATCCTTCAAGGCTCACTTCATAACGTGCATCAAGTTCGCGCTCCGAGAAGATACTGTTATCAACAAATAACTTGTGTGATTTTTCTGTTACGAATGCTTTCCAAGCCTGCGGGGCAGAGGTAGCGTTCGGCAGCCCGCGCTTTGCAGCCTCTTCCTGCCACTCGGTTGAGTAGCCATTACCGTCAAAACGGATTGCCTTCGATTCAACCGTGTAGCGCAGTATCACCTGGAATAAAGCATCCTGTTTTGCAGTGCCTGCATCAATTAATGCATCAACATCTTCTTTGAATTTTACTAACTGTTTAGCCATTGCCGTGTTCAGTACAATCATGCCCAATGCACAGTTAGCAGCGGAACCGACGGCACGGAACTCGAACTTGTTTCCCGTGAAAGCAAACGGTGAGGTTCTGTTCCGGTCAGTGTTGTGTAAAATCAGTTCGGGAATCCGCTCGATATCAAGGGTCAGTTTTTTAATTTCTTCTTTGCCGACGTTGGCATCAGCCATGCCTTTCTCTTCGATTTGTTCCAGCAAATCGGTAAGGTATGAACCGAGAAATACCGATAAGATAGCAGGGGGTGCTTCGTTACCGCCAAGGCGGTGCTCGTTACCGGTAGAGGCAATGCTGCCAAGGAGAATATCAGCATTATCGTGAACCGCTTTTAACACGTTAACTAAAATTGCAACAAATTGCAGATTGGACTGCGGATTTTTTCCCGGCTGTAACAGGTTAACACCAGTATCCGTTGCCAATGACCAGTTGTTGTGCTTGCCTGAGCCGTTAATACCGGCAAATGGTTTCTCGTGCATTAAAACGGCAAAATTATGTTTACGGGCAAGCCTTCTCATTAAATCCATGATGAGGATATTATGATCGACTGCAATATCAACTTCTTCAAAAATCGGTGCAATCTCGAATTGATTCGGCGCGACCTCGTTGTGGCGTGTTTTTGCCGGGATACCAAGTTTATACGCTTCAACTTCAAGTTCTTGTATATATGCTGCAACACGCTCGGGAATTGAACCAAAATAATGGTCTTCAAGCTGCTGATCTTTCGCAGCAGAGTGCCCAAGCAGGGTGCGGCCGGTTAAAATAAGGTCAGGGCAAATATCATAGAGAGCGGCATCAACAAGAAAATATTCCTGTTCCCAGCCTAATGTTGAAGTTACTCTTTTTACATTTTTATCAAAATATTTGCAAACCGCTGTGGCGGCCTTATCAAGAAAAGCATTGGCCTTTAGCAGGGGAGCTTTATAATCCAGACTCTCACCTGTATAAGAAATAAAAACCGAAGGAATACACAAGGTGCTTTCCATAACAAAAGCGGGTGACGCGGGATCCCATGCAGTATAACCGCGGGCCTCGAAAGTGCTGCGGATGCCGCCGCTCGGGAAACTCGATGCATCAGGTTCTTGTTGAACCAGCAAAGTGCCCGAAAACTTTTCGATAAATTTCTTATCGTCAAAATCCCAGTCAAGAAATGTATCATGTTTTTCGGCAGTTGCACCTGTTAATGGCTGAAACCAGTGAGCGTAGTGTGAAACACCGAGCGATACAGCCCAGTTTTTCATGCCGCGCGCGATATCATCAGCCATATCAAGGTTAATCCTGCCGCCAGATTCACGGGCAGTTACAACCGCGGCATAGGCTTCTTTACTTAAAAACTGCTTCATTTTTGGTAAATCAAAGACGTTACAACCGAAAAACTCTTCCGGCCGCGCATCCGGTTTTTTATAATCACTCACAACATGAGAATTTGCTTTACTAACTGCATGAAAACGTAAAGTCATAACGGACCTTAAAAAAATTAAAAAATGTTTTATTGGAAAAAGTAAGTAGAAATTTTATAAATACCAAATATAATAAGGCAAAAACTGTAAATATATTTAATAAAATAGGCGCAAAGGCAGTCGGGTGATGAAAAACACGTATCTTCCTATAGCAGTTTCAAAAAATCCTTAAGGCTGGATGTGCCCTGTGCCTCAATATATACCGGGGTGAAAGGAATACCATTTAATTAATGCAACTCTTTCACTATCTTACGGATCTAAAGTGTGTTTTTTTGACTGCCATTTATTAAGTACATTTGTATAATTAAACGAGGAAATTATGTGTGGAATAGTGGGTTATATTGGCCCTAAAAATGCTATACCAATTTTAATTGAAGGTTTAAAACGGCTGGAATACCGGGGGTATGATTCTGCCGGTGTAGGCCTTATTGTCGGCGATAAGCCCATTATTATTAAAAATAAAGGAAAAGTAAGCGAACTTGAAAAACGGGTTGGCAGCCATAATGTGACATCACATTTGGGTATAGGCCATACCCGGTGGGCTACCCATGGCGCACCAAACGAAACAAATGCTCACCCGCATACAAGCCAGGATGGGACTCTGTTCCTTATCCATAATGGAATTGTTGAAAATTTCCATTCATTAAAAACCGGTTTGCAAAATCTTGGTTATAAGTTCAGCAGCGACACCGATACCGAAGTTATTGCTCATCTTATCGACAGCTTTACAAAAAAAGGGCACAAACTGTTTAAAGCAGTCCGTTTGGCGCTTGCAGAAATAGAAGGAACGTATGGTTTAGCCATTATCAGCTCAAACGAGCCGGACAAGATAATTGTTGCCAGAAGGGGCTCGCCATTGGTTCTTGGCCTCGGCGATAATGAAAACTATATTGCATCCGATGTATCTGCCCTCATCGCACATACCAAGCAAGTTGTGTATCTGGAAGATGGTGAAGTCGCGGAGGTAACCGCGGACGGATTTGTTGCAAAAAATATTCTCGACGAGGACATAGAAAAAGAAGTAACTGAAGTTACTTTAAGCTTGGAGGAAATAGATAAAGGCGGCAATGAAACATTCATGATTAAAGAAATCATGGAGCAGCCAGAGTCTATTACAAACTCTTTGCGCGGACGTCTTATTTTGGATGAAGGAACAGCCAAACTCGGTGGCATTGAACACATTCTTGATCGTATTGCCCGGTCGAAAAGGGTTATTTTTACCGCCTGCGGCACATCATGGCATGCATGTTTGGTAGGCGAGTACATGTTTGAACAATTTCTCCGCATACCCACGGAAGTTGAATATGCTTCTGAGTTCAGATACCGTAACCTGATTATTCAACCCGACGATACCATTTTCTTTGTTTCA